>NZ_VOYN01000009.1:0-95623 GCF_013420275.1 Acinetobacter sp. YH01020 | reverse complement strand
TGTACACAGTGCACTGGGTTATGTATCACCTTTTGAGTTTGAAGCAATGTACTATGATAAGATTAACCCGTTAGGTCAGGTGGCCTAACTTAAATAAAAAAGTCTCCGACAAACCCGGTACGGTTCAGTTTTGTGAAACTCTCAAAATGATAAAAGAGGATGCTTCTTTCAAATGACTTTGTTGCACAAACCTAGTCTAGCAGGTTTATTCAGCCCTATAATTTCAATATGAATAAACCTACGCCTAAAATCTATCGTACAACTAACTGGTCTTCCTACATGAGCAGTATACTGCGAAGACTGAATTAACCGAGGTAATATTTCCATTTGGTTTGATACAAACACTCAGTGGTATGCACAATCACAAGGCAAGCAAGGTCGAAATCAAACTTACTCTGATACCGCGATTCAATGCTGTTTAATGATCAAATCTTTATTCAGACTTTCTCTACGCATGGTCACAGGTTTTGTGCAAAGTCTAATTAAACTATGTGGATTAAATTGGACTGCACCAGATTACAGCACGCTTTGTCGAAGACAAAAACATATTGGGTGATGTTTCAAAAAGTATGCTGGCGTTAAACAAATCCGTTATTAAGGTAAAAGAAAGTCAAATCAAAGGCTTTAAAATGATTTTCGAGCTTTTTAGAAAAGTTGCAACTTCTCCTAAATCCACGCCTGATTCGATGACGAATTCTACAATTGTTACCTTCAATACCGACGGTAAAAAACTTACCGATCACTTGTTTGCAACATTGAAATGCTGTGATAAAACTATCCCAGCGATCACTCGCAATTCGAGCATATTGAACCCCAAGCTTTTTAAGTCTAGCTTTAAGACGTTGAACCGTTGCTAAATCCCGCTTACCCCAAACATAAGCAACAATTTCTCCAGATTCTCGATGGTAGGCATAAATAAGCCATTGTTTATTTTGCTTATTCCCTACAAAAGTCCAAAGTTCATCGACTTCAAGACATTCGTAGTGACTTTGTCTAGGCTGAATCTGATAGATCGATTCACTTAAGGTTCGTAATACCTTGCCAATGCTGATACGCTCGACTTCAGCAATATCTCTTACACCGCTTCCTCTGACCATTAAATGTAATATCTTGCCGGTAATACCTCAGTTACACCCTTGATAGCTTAATGCATGATCACCAATAAACTGACGTTTGCAATCTTTGCACTGATGGTTTTGTTTCCCATCTACTTTGATGCCATTTCTCTTTATATTGTTACTTAGACAGGTAGGACATTTGATTTGTAGCGTTATTTTCATACCTCTATTTTATCAAAAGTCATATTGTTTTTTTCAGCATACTTTTTGAAACACCACCACATATTGATATTGCGATTAGCTATCAAAAAAGTAGTGATGGGTTACATCTACTCGTAAACTCAACTGGCTTGAAGTTTCTAGGTGAAGGTGAATGGAAACGTAATAAACATGGACCTGAGTATCGTCGCCAATGGCGTAAGCTTCATATTGGGATCGATGCTGAAACCCTTCAAATACGTGCAGTACAACTTACTACAAATAATGTAAGCGATTCGCAAGTTCTCGATGATTTACTTGCTCAAATTCCTTTAGATGAACGAATTGATTCGGTCTATACCGACGGTGCTTATGATACGAAGCACTGTAGACAAGTCATTTTAGATCGAAATGCACATGCAGTCATTCAGCCAAGAAAAAATGCAAAGCCATGGAAAAATCAGAAATTAAGATCTTTAGAGCGGAATGAATTATTAAAGACAGTCAAACGTTTAGGCAGATCACTTTGGAAAAAATGGTCTGGTTATCACCGTCGAAGTTTGGTTGAAACTAAGATGCATTGCATCAAATTATTAGGCGATAAATTAACAGCGAGAAGTTTTTCTAGTCAGGTAAATGAGATCCATGCACGTATAGCCGTATTGAATAAATTTACAGAATTAGGTCGTCCTCATACCCAAGTTGTCACTTGAGTTTTGTTCAAATGAGCAGAGTGCTGCCTTTTAAATCTTTGTGCAACAAAGCCCTTTCAAATTGAAAATAAAAAGATACATTCCTTATTTTAAAATTGACGAAGTAACTCGATTGTTATACTAAACAATCGTCTTTTGTCCCATTTAAAGCTAGTAAAATTCTTTGTAAATCAGGCACAATAAACCTTAGGTATTTTAAGTTTTAGCCTTCAGGCAAGCGGTAGTTTTTTAATGACAAATAATAACTTTTCACAAGTTGCAGCCTTCATTTGGTCGGTAGCAGATTTGCTTCGTGGTGACTTCAAACAATCGCAATATGGACGTGTGATTTTACCGTTTACCTTATTACGCCGTTTAGAGTGTGTACTAGAGTCAAGCAAGGCAGATGTATTGGCAGCTAACGAAAAAGTAAAACAAATGCCACTGCCTGAAGAAGCTAAAGAAAAAATGCTTTTAAAAGCCACCAATGGATTATCGTTCTGTAATACATCTGAACTGAGCTTAGTGAGTCTTGGGCAAAAGGACATTCGTGCCAATTTGGTGAATTACATTCAGCACTTTACTAAAGATGCCCGTGAGATTTTTGAGCATTTTAAATTTGATGAATTTGTAGGACTGCTTGATGATGCCAACTTACTGTATAAAGTGGTACAAAAGTTTGCTGCAACAGACTTAAGTTATAACGCCGTATCCAACCATGAAATGGGTTTGGTGTTTGAAGAGTTGATCCGTCGTTTTGCTGAAGGTTCAAACGAAACCGCAGGTGAACATTTTACCCCACGCGATATTGTGCGTTTAACAACAGGCTTAGTTTTTGGTAAAGATGATGATGCTTTAACCAAAGACGGCATTATCCGTACCGTATATGATCCAACAGCAGGTACAGGCGGATTTTTATCATCAGGTACGGAATACGTACGTGAGCATAATCCTGATGCGGTGATTCGTGTTTATGGTCAGGAGTTAAACCCTGAGTCATATGCCATTTGTAAAGCCGATATGCTGATTAAAGGTCAGGATGTCAAAAACATCAAACTCGGCAATACGTTGTCTAATGACCAACTTGCTTACGACAAATTTGACTACATGCTGTCTAATCCGCCATTTGGTGTGGATTGGAAGAAGATTGAAGATGACATTAAATCTGAGCATGAACAAAAAGGTTTTGAGGGGCGTTTTGGTGCAGGTTTACCGCGTGTATCGGATGGTTCGTTACTGTTTTTAATGCACTTGATGAGTAAGATGCGTCAGCCAGATGTCGAACATGAACAAGGCAGCCGTATTGGTATTATTCTCAATGGTTCGCCATTGTTTACAGGCAGTGCAGGCAGTGGCGAGAGTGAAATCCGCCGTTATATTTTAGAAGCAGATTTGTTAGAAGCGATTATCGCGCTACCGACTGATATGTTCTATAACACAGGTATTGCCACATACGTTTGGGTACTGAGTAATAAAAAAGATGCTGAACGTAAAGGCAAAGTACAGCTTATAGACGGCAGTAACCTGTATAGCAAAATGCGTAAGTCACTTGGCTCAAAACGTAATGAAATGAGCGAAGATGATATTGCCCTGATTACGCGTACCTATGGCACTTTTGAGGTGATGGATGCCCGTGAGCTGGATAAACCTGCCGAGGTAAAATCGAATCGTGGTCGTCAATCTGCAAGTCCTAAAATGGAAACGGCGAAGACTTTCTCAAGCAAGATTTTTAACAGCTATGAGTTTGGCTACCGCCGTGTGAGCATTGAGCGTCCGTTACGTTTATCGGCTCAGGTGAGTGATGAGCGTATTGCTACCTTACGTTTTGCTCCAAAGCCATTTAATGCCGTAATGCAAAAGCTATATGACGACTATGGCAGTACATGGACAGCAGACAGCTATGGTCAATTGGCTGAGTATGAAGCCGAGATTCGTGCGCTGATTAAAGCCGAATTTAGCGAACTGAAAGAAAAAGACATTAAAACCGTACTTGAGCCAAAACTCTGGTTAGAGCAACGTGCCTTACTCACCAAAGCCCAAGCCCTACAAGCCAAGATTGGCACGGCGCAGTTTGATGACTTTAATGCCTTTGATGAGGTACTCAAGCAAGCCTTAAAAGATGCCAACATTAAGCTTGAGACCAAAGAGAAAAAACAATTTATTGATGCCATTACATGGAAAAATGCTGATGCTGAACCTGTGGTAAATAAGGTTGTAAAAGGCGCAGAAAATCCGCTGTATGGTCAGTTTGCCTATAAAGGTAAAGTGGTTGAATTTGTACAAGATGGTGATTTACGTGATGCGGAAAATATTGCTTTAAATCCAAATGTCAGCACCACTGATTTAATTGAGTCTTACTTTAAGCGTGAAGTACAACCGCATGTGCCAGATGCGTGGATCAATGCTGATAAGCGTGATGCACAAGATGGTGAAATTGGTATTGTGGGCTATGAGATTCCGTTTAACCGCCATTTTTATGTGTATGAACCGCCACGTGATTTAAGCGAGATTGATGCGGATTTGGATGCGGTGAGCCGTGAAATTATGGCACTTCTGCAAGAGGTGCATTCTTAATGGCGAAGTATGAGAAATATGCTGAATATAAAGAGTCGGGTTTTGAATGGGCTGATAAATTACCTGCTCATTGGAATAGTGTGCATTTGAAATGGATATCAACAATTTATGCAGGTGGCACACCATCAAAAAATATCGAAAGTTATTGGGAAAATGGAACAGTACCTTGGATTAATTCGGGTGCAGTAAATCAAACTTATATTTTAGAGCCATCTACTTACATAACTAAAACAGCTTATGAGAATAGTAGTGCTAAATGGATTCCTAAAAAAGCCTTAGTCATGGCTTTGGCTGGGCAAGGGAAAACCAAAGGTATGGTTGCACAATTAGGTATTGATACTACTTGTAATCAATCAATGGGAGCAATTATTCCTAATGATTTAAGTTATGCACGTTATTTATTTTGGTGGATAACGTCTAACTATCAAAATATTAGAAATATGGCAGGTGGTGATTTACGAGATGGTCTAAATTTAGAACATCTTGGGGATATGAGTTGTCCATTACCTAATGAAGATGAAACTCAAAAAATCGCCAATTTCCTTGACCATGAAACTTCAAAAATTGACAGCCTAATTGCCAAACAAGAAAAGCTGATTGAACTGCTAAAAGAAAAACGCCAAGCGGTGATTAGCCATGCTGTGACCAAAGGTTTAAATCCTGATGTCAATACGAAAGATTCAGGTGTGGAATGGTTAGGGCAAGTGCCTGAGCATTGGATATCATCACGATTGAAATATTATACAAACCAAATTGTTGATGGTGCTCATTTTACTCCTACATACTCTGAATCAGGTGTTCCTTTTTTAAGGGTTACAGATATTCATAATTCACAAATTGATATGGATAATATTAAGTATATTCCTGAACATGAGCATCTTGATTTGATTCAAAGGTGTAAGCCTGAAAAAGGTGACTTACTCCTTTCAAAAAATGGGACGATTGGTATACCTAAACTAGTTGATTGGGATTGGGAGTTTAGTATTTTCGTTAGTTTATGCTTAATTAAGTTTAAGAAAAATCTTAAAGCTGAATTTGCTGAGTATTTTTTCAAGAGCTATGAAATTCAAGAGCAAATTTTTGGTTTAATTAAGAAAAGTACTGTTATTAATCTACATTTGGATAAGATTGAAAACTTTTGGTTTTCTATTCCTCCACTTGATGAACAAATACAGATTGTTGAATATTTAGATAATAAAATTAATGAATTAAATAATTTGATTAGTAAAGCTGAATCAGCCATTCAACTGATGCAAGAACGTCGTACAGCCCTTATTTCCTCTGCGGTCACAGGCAAAATTGACGTTCGCAATTGGCAAAACCCCAACCATAACAATAATCAGGCGAATACGGAGCTTGGCGCATGAGCAGTGATGTAACCAAAGAAACAGCGTTCCAAAATGACATCATTCGCCAAATGCAGTCGCACGGTTGGCAACTTGGCTCAGGTGCAAGCTATAACCGAGAAAAAGCCCTCTATACCCAAGACCTATTGGACTTTGTACAACGCACTCAACACAAGGAATGGCAAAAGTTTAAAGGCATTTTCCCGAATGACACCGACCGCCATTTTTTAGACACCGTAGAAGCACAGCTGAAAAAAGCCGACATCAACGCCACCGATGCCCAATCCCGTAGTTATGGCACATTGGGCGTGTTGCGTCATGGACTGCGTACCCGTGGTTGCCGTTTTTCATTTTGTCAGTTTAAACCCGAACATGGCTTAAACCCTGAACTGAACGAACGCTATAAACAAAACATTTGCCGTGTTGTACCTGAACTCGTCTATAGCCCATACGCCAATAAAGCCGAATTAGAAGCCACAGGCAAACAAGCCAAAAAATGGCGCATTGACCTTGTACTGTTTATCAATGGTTTTCCTGTGGCAACAATGGAGTTAAAGTCAGAGTTTAAACAAGCGGTGCAAAATGCCATGGCACAGTACCGCAAAACTCGCTTGCCCAAAGACCCACAAACCAATAAGCCTGAACCGTTGCTCATGTTTAAGCGTGGCGCATTGGTGCATTTTGCCGTGAGTCAGTATGAAGTCTATATGGCAACGCATCTTAATGGTGATAGCACGTATTTCTTGCCCTTTAACAAAGGCACCAAAGACCAAGGTGCGGGTAATGACATTCCTGAAAATATCAATGAATATGCCACAGGCTATTTATGGAATGAAGTTTTAACCCCTGATCGCTTGCTCAATATCATCGGCAACTTTATTCATCTACAAATTGAAGAAAAAGAAGATTGGGAAGGCAAAAAATACAAAAAAGAAAGCCTGATTTTCCCACGTTATCACCAATGGAAAGTCGTGACCCAATTGGTTGAGGATTCCTTAAAGGAAGGTACAGGACAAAAATACCTGATTCAGCACAGTGCAGGTTCGGGTAAATCCAACTCCATTGCATGGACGGCGCATCAGCTTTCTAGCCTATACGATGCTAACAATAAAAAGCAGTTTGATTCGGTGATTGTGGTGACAGACCGCACCATCTTGGATGCACAGCTTCAAGACACCATTCATCAATTTGAACATGCCGATGGCGTGGTGGGTCGTATTAATAATAAAGAAGGTGATGGTTCAAAATCGGAGAAACTCGCTAAAGCCTTAGAAATGGCACAGCCGATTATTATTGTCACCATTCAAACGTTCCCATTTGTACTGCGTGCGATTGAGAACAGCACCAGTCTGAAAGAACGCAAATACGCCGTGATTGCTGATGAAGCGCATTCATCACAAAGTGGTTCCACGGCGCGTCAGCTTAAAGAAACCTTGATGGTGGAAGAACGTGCCGAAGATGACAGCCTATCGACTGAAGATATGCTTGATGCGGTGATGGCATCACGTAAAGGCAATGATAATTTAAGTTTCTATGCTTTTACCGCAACGCCAAAGGATAAAACCTTACAGTTGTTTGGCCGTGTGCCTGATCCAAGCATGCCTGCTTCCAAGACCAATTTACCGCAGGCTTATCATGTCTATTCGATGCGCCAAGCGATTGAAGAAGGCTTTATTTTGGATGTACTGAAAAATTACACCAACTATAAAGTGGTCTATCAGCTTAAGCAGAAAATTGAAGAAAAAGACGATACGGTCGATGCCAAGAAAGCCAAGATCAAGCTCAATCAATGGGTACGCTTGCATGATTACAACATCTCGCAAAAGGTCGCGGTCATCATTGAGCATTTTAAAAAGAATGTGATGGGCTTGCTCAACAACCAAGCCAAAGCCATGGTGGTCACTAGCTCACGTAAAGAAGCCGTGCGTTATAAACAAGCCTTTGATAAATACATCACTGAGCAGAAATACCAAAACATTCAAGCGATGGTGGCATTCTCAGGTGAAGTTGAATTCAATGAGAATGATTCGGACAGTAGTCATTTACTGGGGCAGAAGTTTACTGAAAGCAATATGAACCCGAACCTGAAAGGTCGTGAAATGCGTAAAGCATTTGATAGCGATGACTTTCAGGTGATGATTGTGGCGAATAAATTCCAAACAGGCTTTGACCAACCTAAACTCTGTGCCATGTACGTGGATAAGAAATTGGGTGGCGTGGAATGCGTACAAACACTATCTCGCTTAAACCGTACTTATCCAAGCAAAGCGCAAACAGGCACGTTTGTGTTGGACTTCTTTAATGAGCCACAAGACATTTTAGATGCCTTTCAACCTTACTACCAAACAGCAGAATTGGCAGATGTATCCAATCCTGACCAAGTGTATGACTTGAAAAATAAATTGGATGCGTCAGGTATTTATCAAAAGACGGAGGTAGAGCAATTTGCTGATGCCTTCTATGCCAAAAATAAATCACCTGCGGCGGTAGCGAATATCTGCAAGCCTGCCTTACAACGCTGGGAGCAACGCTATATAAAAGCGGTAAATGATTATGATGTTACTAAGAATCGCTTAGAAATTACCAAGCGTACCAATGAACCTGTACTGATTGCCAACGCAGAAAATGAATTTGCGGATGCTAAAAAAGCCCGTGATGCCTTGGAAATCTTTAAAAAGGATTTGGGGAGTTTTAGTCGTTTTTATGAGTTTATGTCGCAGATCGTGGACTATGACGATAAAGACCTAGAAAAGCTGAGCCTATACGCACGTGCGTTACGTCCAATGTTGCGTGAACAAATTGCAGATGAAGATGTGATTGACCTAAGTAATGTGGAAATGACTCATTACCGTTTATCTAAGCTTCGTCAGCAGGATATTCAGCTTCAAGCTGATAGTACTGAGCATAAGTTAGAACCTGCCAATGATGTGGGTACTGCAAAGGCGAAAGATAAGAAAGAAGATTTCTTGTCGCAGATTTTACGCCGTGTGAATGACTTATTTGTGACGGATAACTTAACGGATCAAGACATGATTAATTATGCCTATACCGTTGCCGATAAGATGGCAGAAAACACCCGTATGATGACGCAGATTCACAACAACCCACGTGAACAAGCGATGTTGGGAGAGTTTGATACGGCACTAGATGATGCGGTGTTAGATAGTAATGCAGCGCACATGGAGCAAATGACACAGCTGATGAGCGATCCTGCCAAGATGAAGCAGTTTGCGCATATTATTTATGATGTTTGGGTGAGTAGAAATTATTGAAATTTAAGGGAAATATAAAGGGAATAATATGAATAAATTTATAGGTGAACAAACAATATATCAACAACTAGTGGATCAGATAGTTGAGATAAAAAATCAGATTAAAAGTCTTGATGAGATTGTAGATGAAAATTTATTACTTGATGCTATTTCATCACAAAAATGGTATGGATTCAGAAATAAGCGAGAGATCGTTTTTGATAGCCATACAGGTATATTATTTCCAAATTTTGAATATATACCGCATATTGCTTATGATGATTGGGAGAAAGAAAAGAAGACATATGAATTAAATGGGATTGGAAAAAAACTTTGGGGAACTCTAGATACCTTAGGTTTAAGTGATGAGATTAAAAAGAAGTATTGGACAACAGATTTTGTCAGTCACTTTCCAAAGCAATATTCAGGAAAAAAATCTGTAAAAATGTATGTCGCTTGTATAGATTATAATTATTCATGGCTAAAAGATTTTCATGAAAATACTGATAAGCAAGGAAATTATTTATCACAAACTTCCAAAAACTATTTTTGGGAATATCAAAAAGAATTAAAGATGTTACCTGCTTTAAAGGTCATTGATAATCCTGGTTTATTACCTGACTACCCAAGATTAACTTCGCTTGAAAAAGCTAAAATAATTTTAGATTTTTATATTAGCCAAGACTGGCAACCAAAGTTTGAACCATTTCTAGAAAGGCAGTATACACTTAGTGAAGGTATTTTTAGATTCAAAGAGTTTATTGAAACCGAGGAAGAGTTTCAGGAACGTTGGGATATAGCACAACAGCAATGCGATGAATATAACCTTATTTTTGATACTTACTATCAACGAATACAATTACAAAAACAGTTGGTGGGGTTAGAAACACAACTTGCCGAATTACCTGAGCCAGAACCAGTTAATATATTTACGTCAGATTATGACTATCGACTAGACTTAAACACTTATGATTTAAGTGCAATTCAAAATTCAGTTTGGCAGTATAGCCAAGCAAGTCAGCAGTGGGTTAGTAATCTATTAAACCGTATTGATGAATGGGAAAGTGATCATCTAGATTTGGTTAAAACTGCCTTTGACTTAAATCAAGAGTTAGAGAAAAAGCTGCCAGTCTGTATTAATGTAACTACCGAAGAAAAACTTTTGCTTGAAGCGCAATTAGAATATCTTAAAAAACGGCTTGATTTGGGTTTAACACCATTGCGTTCAAATTTAATCAACTTGTTATCTGAATCCCAGCAAATATCTCTCAATTTGGAGCAGACCCATACATTGCTTGGACTCGCTCAGCTTGAACAGCAAGCGCGTCCAAGCTTTGAATTACTGGCTGAACATACTGCAACACTGTGTACCAAAACATTAAAAGAAATGGAGTGGTTAGGCGAATCCCTTGATTTTGTAAAAACAGCAGTCAATGCCGTACGTAAATCAGCAGAAGACTATTTTATTCTTGTAGATAAGTATCAACAGGATCTTAACCAAATCGGGCTGGAGAGCAGCATTGAAACAGAAGAGATTGCCAAATGGTTCAGTGAATGGCGCAATGAGCGCTTAACGCTACTGAAACAGATCCAGCCTTTGTTAGATGCTGGCCTAAATAAGACCATTGATGAACAAACTGTACTTGACGTGTTGCCATGTATTGAACAGTATCAAAATGAATTAGATCAGTTCTACTTACATAAGCGTTTAGGTATTCATACAACGTACGCGTTCCAACCGAATGGCCATCGCCAAGAGAAGTTAGAAAAAGAACAAGCGTTAACCAAACTTGTGCATCAATTCATGCAGCAGTTGGAAAAGGTCATCTTTAATACTCAAACCACGGCGCAAAAGATATGGCTGATACGTTTCAGTGAAACTTGGCAGCAAGGCTTGGTCAATGAAATTACAGATTTTTTAGCTAAAGAACAGTTAATAGAGCGTGATGATGTTGTTCAAATCATGAGTGAAGAACTGCGTAAAGTCCAACAGCAAAACTTAGCAGCATGCTTGCAGGATGCACAAAGCTATAGCGAAGCATTGGCACAGCGAGAAAAAGACGTAAATACATTGATATTTAAAATGCGCAAAGCGTTGATGAAATAAGGGGGATGTAAATGGGTTGGTTAGATTCTGTTACAGATTTCGTAAGTGGTGCTTGGGATACAGTGAAAGATTTTGTTGGTGGGGGCTCTTCCAATGGAGGGGGGCGTGATCGTGACTATGGTGGTTCATATTCAACATCTACAAGTTCTACTGTAACTAACTATGATCCAGATAAAGTTGAGGTCGCTAAACTGGAAAATGAACGTGTTGATTTAGTGAAAAATGCTCAGTTGGAATTGATGGAAGTCAATGCCCGTCTTGAAGCAGTGATGATAGAAGCACGCTGTAAAGGCTTTCAGGCAATGCAAGGTTCAATGATGCAAATGCTGAAAGAGGTGAATCATCTAGCCGAAGAACGATTGGTTTTGCTCGAAAATGGAAGTCAGGAGCAAATTCAGAAAGTTGAATCCATGTACGCTGATTTGAGTAAGGATATGGAAAATGATGATTTTATGTTTGCTAAAGTTCCACAGATGTTAGAAATCGCGAATAAGTTTCCAGAAGACTCTGACGCTCGAAAACTCTATATGAGTGGGATTGATCGTGAAATGGCAAAGCATTTTGATTTTAAGACTGAGCAGTTAAAGAACTTAAATACACGCTGTCAGATTGTGGTTGCATCCGTGGTTGCCAGTAAAGAGAAAATGCAACATCACATTGATACTGTTATTTCAAAGCGTATAGAGCATATCGAGCAAGTAATGCAGGTTAATGCTCAGCTTCCTTATAATGCAACAACACAAATTGGTGGAGATGAATCTTTGAAAATTGAGCAAAAGTTTTAAAGATAAATCAGTATTAGCAATCTGAAAATACTCGAATTATTGTAGAGCAATGCCTGATGTTAACCATTAGGCATTTTGTTTTAAATAGTTGTTTTTATGCTATATTCCTTTAGTAAATATATAAGTGGTTTAATGATTTCACAGAGTTGTTCCGGTATTCGGGACAAATAAAGTCTTGCCTTGGCTAATGCTAAATAATGTCTTGTAATAAGCAGTAAAGAAATAAAATCTTTAAAATTGAAATAGTAGAGATGGATTGATAATTTCATTATGGAAAAAGCCCAATCAGAAAAACAAAAAAAGGTGTTAGCTAAAGCTGTACTGAATGTGGCAGACCAACTTGATATAAGTCAAAGTCAACTCGCAACTGTAATTGGAGTTTCTAGAACAAGCATAAGTCGATTGAAAGTTAAATTAAGATTAGACGCTCATTCTAAACAAGGGGAGTTAGCGCTATTACTTATCAGTATTTATGAATCTTTAAATATTTTATCTGGTGGAGATGTGAAATTGATGCGTCTTTTTATGAATTCACCAAACAGTGTGACGGGTGGTATTCCAATTCATCAAATAAATACCATCAGTGGGCTGGTTCATGTTTCACAACAAGTTAGTGCGCTAAGATTAAGATGTTGATAAAAGTCGATTTTGTTAAAATAATTTTTTATTTGTTGATTATTACTTATAGAAGTATCAATCAGAGATTTTAAGTTATGAAAAAATTTAGCTTTACAATACATATAGTCGATCTGAATGCATCACATAATGGTTTTGAAGATAGGCTATATGAGGCAGGGTGTGATGATGCGCTTGTATGTTCAATCAATAAAAATTTATATCTAGAGTTTTCAAGAGAATCTAAAACACTCGATTTAGCTATTGAAAGTGCAGTAAATAATATTAAAAAAGCTAATGTAAAAGTAATTCGAATAGATGTTGAATAAACTGTACTATCTCAAAACCGATCTGACAGTTACCCATATTCAATAGTTGCTGCCAGTGAACCGTACCGAGTTTGCGGAGTCAAATATTCGAGAGCATGTTCCAATCAAAAAATTAAAATTCACGCTTGAAATGTAGTAGCTCAAATCTAATCTGACAGTTCCCTAATTTAATAGCAGCTGTCAGTTTAAATTTGAGCTAATTTTACTCAATCTTTATCGGTTTATTATTCTCTTTCCTCTAACTTTCGGAAGTGCCAATTTTTTATTTCATCATAGTCATAATATACACCAGCTTGTCTACTGGTTCCGCTTTTAATGCATGCTGGAAATGTTTCATCAGCAAGAGAAATCTTGCGTAATTGATTGAGCGAAATACTAAGCAACTTACATACATCTTTTCGAGTAATGCGTAACGGAACAAGTGATGTACTTTCTTTATCGAATAAAAATGGAGGCATTTTAATATCCTGCTTCGATTTAATTGAAGCGAGAATATCACTACTTGAAAAAATAATTTGTCGTACGTTAAATAAATGCAAAAATATTCAAATAAGTCTATAAATTAACCTATAAGGAACTATTTAAAGTTCCTTGGACCAGATAATTCATAAATTAGATCAGACCAAAATTGCATAATTTCTACTCTTTCACGTAAATGAGCACCTTTATCGTAGGCACCTTTCACTCCATTCTTGAGATGAGATAAAGCGGCTTCAATAACTTGTTCTCGATCGCTAAAATGATCATTTAAATGCGTACTAGCAATGTGTCGGAAACCATGGGGATTTTGTTGTCCGAAATAGCCTAATCTGTTTAATGCTGCATTGAAGGTTAAGTTTGAAATGGGTTTATTAATG
Source organism: Acinetobacter sp. YH01020 (assembly GCF_013420275.1). Taxonomy (NCBI): domain Bacteria; kingdom Pseudomonadati; phylum Pseudomonadota; class Gammaproteobacteria; order Moraxellales; family Moraxellaceae; genus Acinetobacter; species Acinetobacter sp. YH01020. The sequence continues at coordinate 81,811 of NZ_VOYN01000009.1, read as the reverse complement.
CTGTCTCTTGACGGAAATAAATAACTGCTTTCACGATTTGATATTTGTTTTAGCCTTTCAAGTAATTGCAAGGTTTGATTGGAAAGAGGGATTGCGTGCTCAATACCACGCTTCATAATGTCCGAAGGGCGAATCCAAACTTTATCTTCGAAGTTAAATTGTTCCCATTTTGCTTGGCGCAATTCCCCAGGTCGTGGAAACATTAAAATCAACAATTCCAGTCCGATGCTAATCGTTTCGGATTTATATGTTCTGATTCTTTCTAACATAAGAGGCAATTCATTTAATCCAACATGCTTCATGTTACTAGCGATTTTTTTGTCTAAGAATTTATTAATGCCTGCAAGTGGGTTGTATTTGGTCTTATTTTTAAATACAGCAAGCTCATAAGCATTTCTACAATATGAAATCAGCTTCTCAATACGATTGAAAATTTTTTCTTCACGCTGTTTAGTTTGAAAAAATAAAAGCCATTCGCTAGAAGAAATATCTTCATATTTACGATGAGAAAAAGTCGGTAAAATGTGTTTTTCGATTGATTGCACTTCTTTTTTGAAAGTTGAAGGCTCCCATGTATTTTTTTTGGTATCAATCCATTCATTCAATAGTGAGCCAAATAATTTGTCATGTTCGATTTTTTCATTTTTTAATCGATCATTTTTAGATTCAAATTGAATTTCTCCAGTTTCGTATTTATATACTAATGATCGTGCAGCCTTAACAGAAATTTCAGGGTAGGGGCCTAATCCTCTCCAAGTCCATTTACCATCACTATTTTTAATTCGATATTGCCAAGATTTTTTACCAGAAGTTTGAACTCTCATGTAAAGCCCGGGGATATCGGAAATTCGGTATTCTTTATCCTTTGGTTTTTTCGAAGAATAGGCTACATCCGTTAAAAGTTTAGCTTTAGTCATAATATATTGATTTTCCTTGCATGAATTAATCGTTTGTATCCTGAGTTATAGTTTTAATTAAGGATACAAGCAAGGATACAAGGAGGGGAGTTTTATATGAGTGTATATAAGTTTGTTAGTGATAATAAAAAACCCTTAACTCTATTAGAATTAAGGGTTTATATGTCATACAAGTGTATATGATTTTAAAATTTGGTGGGCCCACACAGACTTGAACTGTGGACCAACGGATTATGAGTCCGCTGCTCTAACCAACTGAGCTATAGGCCCTATATTCTGAATGTGTTATTTATCAACAAGTTCAGACGCAAAGCATACTAGCGAAGATTTTTTTAAAAGACAAGCCTTTTTCTTCACGGCTGCACACTAACACAACAAATTGGCTGTAGTTGCAGCAGTTGAGCTTGGATTCGATCGAAATGCACAAAGTGTCGAATCCTATCGTGATGTAAATCACGACAAAAGTTATCAAACAGTCAAAATAACCTTATAATAATGCCCATTCTTGTCAGTACCGTGCCCAACAGCGCTTAGATTGGTACTGGCCTCACATTTTTAAGTCAATGTCCTACAGTTATTCGGCTTATGTTTTCATTTTTATGTGTTGCACTGACACATAAGAATATTTAGGTGCCCACATGGAAATTAAGGTTAATTATCTCGATAACCTTCGACAAGAAGCCAAATTTGATGACTTCACGGTAATTGCCGACCAACCTATTCGCTATAAAGGCGATGGCTCTGCTCCCGGACCATTCGACTACTTTTTAGCGTCATCAGCATTATGTGCAGCGTATTTTGTAAAAGTGTATTGTGCGGCGCGAGACATTCCGACAGACAATATTCGTTTATCTCAAAACAATATTGTTGATCCTGAAAACCGCTATAAGCAAATTTTCAAAATTCAAGTTGAACTACCTGCGGATATTTCTGAAAAAGACCGTCAAGGCATTTTACGTTCAATTGACCGCTGTACGGTTAAAAAAGTGATTCAAACTGGTCCTGAGTTTGTCATTGAAGAAGTAGAAAGCATTGATGCAGATGCACAAGCTTTACTTATGCCAAATTTAGCGTCAGACAGTACCACGTTTATTCCGGGTAAAGATCTGCCATTAGAAGAAACCATTGCCAATATGTCAGGTATTTTGGCTGGTTTAGGCATGAAAATTGAAATCGCGTCATGGCGTAACATCGTGCCGAATGTTTGGTCTCTACATATTCGTGATGCACAATCGCCAATGTGTTTTACCAATGGTAAAGGTTCTACTAAAGAAAGTGCCTTAGCTTCGGCTTTGGGTGAATTTATTGAACGTCTCAATTGCAACTTCTTCTATAACGACCAGTTCTGGGGTGAAGAGATTGCCAATGCTGACTTTGTGCATTATCCAGATGAAAAATGGTTCCAACCCGGCCCAGAAGGCGAGTTACCTACTGAAATCTTAGATGACTACACACGTGTAATTTATAACCCAGAAAATGAGTTATTAGGCACACATCTATATGACACCAATTCAGGAAATACAGCACGCGGTATTTGTTCTCTGCCATTTGTACGTCAGTCAGATGGTGAAACAGTGTATTTCCCATCAAACTTGATTGAAAATTTATACTTATCAAACGGGATGAGTGCAGGGAATACCTTGGCTGAGGCTCAAGTGCAATGTTTATCGGAAATCTTTGAGCGTGCGGTCAAACGTGAGATTTTAGAAGGTGAATTGGCTCTACCAGATGTACCAGAAGAGGTTTTAGCCAAATATCCAAGTATTGTTGCGGGTATTCAAGGCTTAGAAGAACAAGGTTTTCCTGTATTGGTAAAAGATGCTTCACTTGGTGGTCAGTACCCTGTGATGTGCGTAACCTTAATGAACCCACGTACTGGTGGGGTTTTTGCATCTTTTGGTGCGCACCCTAAACTCGAAGTAGCTTTAGAGCGTAGCTTAACCGAGCTTCTACAAGGCCGAAGCTTTGAAGGTCTAAACGATCTACCAAAACCAACGTTTAGCTCGAATGCAGTCACTGAGCCAAATAACTTTGTAGAACACTTTATTGACTCAAGTGGTTTGGTGTCTTGGAAATTCTTTAGCGCACAATCAGACTATGATTTTGTAGAGTGGGATTTCACAGCAAAAGGTGAAAATGCCAATGCGGAAGAAGCTGCAGCGATGTTTGCGATTCTAGAAGACATGGGCAAAGAAGCGTATATGGCGGTCTATCAGCATCTTGGTGCTACGGCATGTCGTATTTTGGTTCCGGGTTATTCTGAAGTGTATTTGGTTGAAGACTTGGTTTGGGATAACACCAACAAAGCTTTGGACTTCCGTGAAGATATTTTAAATATTCATCGCCTAGATGAAGACGAGTTAGTGTCACTGGTTGAGCGCTTAGAAGAGCTTGAAGTGGATGACTACACGGATATTGTGACGCTCATCGGGATTGAGTTTGATGACAATACCGTATGGGGTCAATTAACGGTACTTGAGCTCAAACTACTGATCTATATTGCGCTACAAGAGTTTGAAGAAGCAAAAGAGTTGGTCGAAACCTTCCTTCAATACAACACCAATACGGTCGAACGTGGTTTGTTCTATCAATGTATGAATGTGGTTTTAGAAGTTGAATTGGACGATGACTTAGATCTCAATGACTATGAACATAATTTCCGTCGTATGTTTGGTGACGAACGTATGGATGCAGTGATTGGTTCAATGGATGGCAGTCTTCGCTTCTACGGTTTAACTGAAACCAATATGCAACTTGAAGGTTTAGATCGTCATTTACGTCTGATTGATAGCTATAAAAAATTGCATGCTGCACGTGCGAAGTTTGCCAGTCAGAACGTTTAAATCTGGGGCTTGTTAATAAAGGCACTCACGTGCTCATCTATTTGAAAAAACTCTCCTAAGGGAGAGTTTTTTTTGTGCGAAATTTGCTGAAAATTAATCTATATCTGTGATGCTGATATTAATAAAAACCCTTAGAACTCAGATGAATATAAGGAAGGCTTAAAAATAACCGATTATCCGAAATTGTGTCATTTTAAAGTAAAGATATTTGACTCATTGGAAAAATATGATAATAAATTAGCTATGGCGTGTTTAGGCATGATCATAATATTTCAGGACGAAATATTTAGAAGCACATTAATAAATAAACGGGAGTTTTAACAACATGCTTCAATTATTCAGAAAACTATTTTGCATGCATATTTACGAATACGAGCAAATGGAAGAAATCGGTTCGCACAAGGAATGTCGTAAGTGCGGTGTGACAAAGTAATGCAGAGTCTAAGCCGAAAAAAAGTGAGCGAAAGCTCACTTTTTTAATGCCGGTCAATATTGAAATCATTAAAATAGAAATACATTCACAGTTTTTATGCAGATATGAGTAAAGATTTTCAAGCCGAACGTTATACCGTCGATGCCAATATGGCAGATACCATTGCATGGTTATTACAACATCAGGATTGCTTTGAATCTTTTCATTATGATGTGATTCAGCAGCAATTGGTGGTTCAACATGCTAATGGTCAAGACATTATTCGTGAAGGGGATTATTTAAATGCAGGCTATGGAATTTTAATAACAGCACATAACTTTGCGAAGTAATCGATATATTTTCCATACTCATGGTGATTCAACCATTCATTTATTCGCACCATCTCTTGCATTGCACATTGAAACCTACCACTGATCATTCAATAAAACTAAGCCCCGATGTTCGGGGCTTGGGTTTTAAGCCATTTGCATGGCATCAGTTGAAAGCTGTGCAGCAGTTGGTTTGGGCTGTTCCGCGATTAAACCGAGTTTGCTAAATAAAAGCTGATCTTTGCCTTCGCCTGCATTTGGCGTGGTCAGCAGTTTTTCACCAGAAAAGAGTGAATTTGCACCTGCCATAAATGCCAAAGCTTGTTCTGAATCACTCAGGGATTCACGACCTGCAGAGAGTCGAATATAGCTTTTTGGCATAATGATCCGTGCGACTGCAATGGTGCGAATCCATTCGATCACATCAAGTTTCTCAACCTCTGCAAGTGGGGTACCTTGAATAGGGACAAGGAGATTAATCGGCACGGATTCAGGATGAATCGGCAGCGTTGCCAACTCCATCAAAAAGGCGATACGGTCATCACGGCTTTCACCTAAGCCCACAATTCCGCCGCTACAGATTTTCATTCCAGATTGGCGAACATAGTCTAGCGTCGTTAAACGGTCATCATAGCTACGCGTGCTAATGACATTGGGATAATACTCACGAGAGGTATCGAGGTTATGGTTGTAATAATCTAAGCCTGCCTCATGTAGGCGCTCTGCCTGAGATTGATTCAGCATGCCAAGGGTCATACAGGTTTCAAGTCCCAGCGCTTTGACTTCACGCACCATTTCTAGCACATAGGGCATGTCCCGTTCATGTGGATTGCGCCATGCAGCGCCCATACAAAAACGCGAAGAACCTGAGGCAAGCGCAGCTTTCGCTTCATTGATGACTTTTTCCACAGCCAGACGTTTTTCAGCTTCTAATCCAGAGTCATAATGTGCAGACTGAGAGCAATATTTACAGTCTTCAGGGCACTTACCGGTTTTAATCGAAAGTAAGGTGCTGACTTGAATATGATTGGCTTGGAAATATTCACGGTGAATGGTCTGTGCTTGGAATAATAAATCCATCAATGGTTGTTGATACAACTCTTGTATTTCTGGATGTGTCCAGTCATTTCGGTAGCTCATAAATAATCCATATTTTCTGCCTAATGCAGATCATCATACGTAAAATTTGCAGACTTCCAAGACTATTTTGTAACATTGAAATTTAGCTAAAGTGCATTGAAATGGCTTTTTTAAAGAACTTTTGATATTTAAGATACTTACAAAGTTGTGTTAAATGTCAGCACAATCGCTGCAATGTTTATTTTAAGCTGAAAAATCAATTTTCTTTGATTGCGTCACTAAGTTTTAGCTTAAAAGAAAACTTTGTAAGGATCTGGAAAATAGAGAATAAAAGTCCTTAAAGCATTTTTGAGTTTTGTTCTGCAATTGCCCAATCAATATGAACTTGCACAATCGCGTCATGTTTTTCGCGAGAATTTTTTAATGATTGCACAATATTTGAACTGTATGGTGCATTGCCTAAGCCAATGGCGATATTTCGCATAAAACTTTGATAGCCTGTTCGTCGGATAGGACTGCCTTCAGTACAGCTTAAAAAAGTGGCTTCATCCCATTGCCAAAGATCTAATAAACTCACTTGGTCGAGGCCATGACGTGGATAAAAGTCCTCAATTTGAGTTTTATGCGCAAAGCTATTCCATGGACAGATAAGTTGACAGTCATCACAGCCAAACACACGGTTGCCAATGCCACGGCGTAATTCTTCAGGAATGATGCCTTTATATTCGATGGTTAAGTAGGCAATGCATTTACGTGCATCTAACATATAGGGCTCAACGATGGCCTGAGTTGGACAGATATCAATACAGGCTGTGCATGAACCACAATGTTTGGTTGCCGGAGAATCAAAAGGTAATTCGAGTGATGTAAACAGCTCACCTAATACAAAAAATGAGCCTGATTTTTTATGGATCAGTAAGGTGTGTTTGCCTGTCCAGCCCATGCCTGCATTTTCAGCTAAGGATTTTTCAAACACTGGTGCAGAGTCGGCAAAGGGTCTAGATTCAAAATCTCCGATTTTTTCACGGATGATATTCGACAAGGTTTTTAAACGACCACGCATGACTTTGTGGTAGTCACGACCTCGTGCATAGCGTGCAATGATGGCTGCATTTGGCTCATCAGGCACATAACGTGGTTTTGGGGTTTCGACCAAATAGTCCATTCGGACACAAATGATACTGCGGGTGCCGGGGACTAAAAGTGCTGGATTGGCACGTTTTTCAAGGTTTTCCTCTAGGAATTTCATATCGCCATGATAACCACGTTCTAAATATTCTTTAAAACGAGGGAGTTCCTCTTGAGCATCTGGCTTTGCGATGACACAATCAGAAAAACCTAAATTTAAGGCTTGTGCTTTAATCCATGCTTTTAGGGTTTCTGGATCATATTGATCGACAGGAATTTTTTGTGCAGGAGTTGAAGCGGCCATAATCATAACAAGGAAAAACAATGCGTCTGCAAGTTTACCATAGCCCTGTTTATCTTAGCCAAAGTATTCAAGCTTGGGAGCAGCGATGGTTTGCTCAGCACAATAGCAGTTATGGTCTGATGCAGCAGGTCGCGTGGTCGATTGCTCAGCAACTCATTCCAATGTTAAAGCAGCAAAATTTAAAAAATATTGCCGTATGTTGTGGGCGGGGCAATAACGCAGGAGACGGCTATCTTACAGCACAATACCTACAGCAAGCAGGCTTTCAAGTTGATATCTATTCCGCTGAAATTGGAGCATCGAAAGATTTACATTCTGCGGTACAAGAAGCGATAGATCACAAGCTCAAGATCTATACACATTTTGATTTTCAGCATGACTATGACGTTTATATCGACGCATTATTTGGTATAGGACTCAATCGTGAACTTTCAAGCGAATGGCAAGCCATTATTCAACGATTGAATGCATGCACGGGACTCAAAGTTGCTATTGATATTCCAAGCGGTTTACATGCCAATACAGGGCAGCCTTTACCCATCGCATTTCAAGCCGATTATACCTTTACGGCATTGGGTCTAAAAGCAGGGCTATTTACAGGTCAAGCGAAAGAATATGCAGGTGAAGTTTCGGTGATGGCATGTATACCGACTGATGCAGAGCTTGAGCCACTTGCTTATTTGTCGCCGCAGAAAATCACTTTACCTGCGCGTCAAGCCTTTGGTCATAAAGGCAGTTATGGACATGTTTTAGTTGTTGGTGGACATGCTGAAATGGGTGGGGCGGTGATTATGGCTGCTGAGGCTGCATTCCATGCAGGTGCAGGTAAGGTCACGGTTGTTTGTGATGCACGACATCACACCGCGATTTTGGCGCGCGCACCGAATATTATGCTACGCGATATCAATGCTTTAAATACAGAAACGATTCAGCAACTGATCGATCATGTTGATGCGATTAGCTTTGGCATGGGGCTTGGTCGTGACGATTGGGCACAACAGCAGTTTCAGTCTTGGTTTCCATTGATTCAGCAGTCAACCTTGGAAATTGTTTTGGATGCAGATGCCTTATGGTTTCTAGCTGAAGCACCTGAAAATTTGAATGCACGAACCTATGCAACGCCACATCCGGGTGAAGCTGCGAAATTATTGGGTATTACTACTGCTGAAGTTGAAGCAGATCGTATACAAGCAATTCAACATTTAAAAGAAAAATTTCAAGGTCAATGGGTGCTTAAAGGGGCAGGCAGCTTGATACTTGAAGATCAACTTTGGATTTGCACCGCAGGTAATGCAGGAATGGGTACAGGCGGTATGGGGGATGTGCTTGCAGGGATGATTGCAAGTTTAAAAGCACAATTTCATCAGCAAATTCATCTGCATGAAATCGTAAGCCTGCATGCTTTAGCAGGTGATGTATTGGCGAAGTCGGGGATGCGTGGTTTGCAAGCACAGGATATGGCCCAAGCGGTTTATCATGTGGTCAATCATTCAGGAGTTGAAGACTAAAATGCATGCAGTTAAATTGAGAATTCAAGGTAAAGTGCAGGGTGTTGGCTACCGTCGTTGGTTTGAGCAGCAAGCGCTTGCACTCGGTTTAAATGGCTATGTGAAAAATCTAGCGACGGGCGAAGTTGAAGCGCTGATTATAGGAACTGAAGACGCCATTCATAAAATACTGAAACACAGTCTGGTGGGGCCGTTACGAGCAGACGTGACTAAAATCGATCAGCAAGAAATTCCAATGCATGAATTAGACTATAGCGGTTTTAAAATGATTCGCTAAATTTGATCACTAGATTAGGTGGGCTTTTGAAAACAGAATGAATTACTGAACTATATGATTTGACGATTATTTACCGACGTCGAGTGCTTACACGACTTCGGCCGCGAGCCATACCACCTAAGGCATTCAGTACAGCCATTTTACTCATACTACCAGACGCATGCGCATGACAAATTGCGGCAGCCAAAGCATCGGCTGCATCCTGCTGGGGTTTGATGCTTAGGTTCAGAATGCGCATAACCATCATTTGGACTTGTTCTTTATCTGCAGCACCATAGCCGACCACAGATTGTTTGATTTGCCGCGCAGTATATTCAGCGACTTGTAAATCTAAATTGGTTAAAGCAGCAATAGCAGCGCCACGTGCTTGACCTAGTTTTAGGGCTGAGTCAGGGTTTTGAGCCATAAAGACTTGTTCAACAGCAGCTTCAGTAGGCCCGTGAAACTTTACGATACGATCAATACCAGCAAAGATACGTTTTAAGCGTTCAGGCATTTCTGTCGTTTCGGTACGAATGGTGCCAGCATCGACAAAACGTAGTTTAGAACCATCCTTTTCGATGATGCCGTAACCAGTTAAGCGCGACCCAGGGTCAATACCGATAATTAATGACATGTTTGCCCTATTTTGCCCTTTAAAAATAAAATAATGCCCATATTGTTACATAAGCGTGTCAAAAAAGCTTGATAGTGATTGAGCAGTTGAACGCAACACCTTAAATTAATTTACTGAGATTTGTTTAATTTTCATGAAATTATTTCTTCTGATTTTAGCAGGCTTGATCCTGGAAGTGTTTGTCTGGATCGGTGTGGGCGACCTTGTCGGCAGCATGTGGTATGTCTTTTTCTGGTTCGTGGCAGCCTTCTTTATAGGGATGAATATTATCCATAAATATTCATCAGGTCTGATGCCTCAAATGCAGCAAATGCAAGCGGGTCAAATGAGTAATGATCCAGCTTTAACTGGAAACTTACCTAAAATTTTGGCTGGTTTCTTGTTGCTGTTACCGGGTCTAATCTCAGATATTATGGCACTACTTATTTTGATTCCACCTGTACAAAATGCCATGAAAGCAGTCATGATGAAAACCATGATGAAGCGTCAGCAAGCCATGATGGAAAAAATGATGGGTGGCATGATGGGCGATATGGGAGGCATGGGCGGTGCTCAAGGTCAGAACCCATTTGCAGATATGATGCGTCAAATGCAAGATATGCAAAATCAGCAATCAGGTCGTGATTCATCCGTTATTGATGGTGAAGCTCGTGAAGTAACCCCAGATGCGAAACAAATTGAACTGAAAGATGTCAATAAAAAATAAGTAACTCAGTATGAAAGGCCGAATGTGTATTCGGCTTTTTTTTTGCGTGAATGTTGATACGGCCTAAAAATAAACCTTGTGTTGCCAACAAAAAAATTGAACGGGCGATATAATCTTCACGTTTTAATTCAAATGAATCAGCTTGCATGTCACTGTTATTCACCATCTGCGCGCTACATTTTGTTGCGCAGTTGAGTCCCGGTCCAGACGTATTATTAATTGCTAAAAGTGCAGCATCAACAACCCGTGCAAATACCTTAAAAATTATTGCGGGGATCTCTGCCGGGATTGTGGTGTGGGTCGTTTTAACCTTATTGGGCTTTACGGTTCTGGTCGAGCAATTTCCATGGATACAACAAGTTTTAATGGCTGTTGGTGGATTTTTCTTAGCGAAAATGGGTTGGGCAATGTTTAGTGGCGGGCTTAAAAGTTTAAATCAAACAGCCAATTTAGAAGATGGGCAGGCCTTAAGTCAGCAGAAAACTGAAAATTATTTCTTATTAGGTTTATTTACAAATTTAGCCAATCCGAAAACACTGATCTATTTTAGTAGTGTGTTCTCACTGGCGTTGAGTTCATCAGCCAGTAGTAACCTAAAAGCACACCTTGCTGTCATCATTCCGATTCAAACCTTTATTGTGTTTAGTTTGTTTATGATGATTATGTCTTTGCCTAAAATTAAAGCACTCTACCAACGTTCGGGTAGTTATATTGATGTGGTTTCAGGGGCGTTATTTTTATTTTTTGCGATTTGGCTGTGGTTCGACGCAATTAGAATGTTCAATCTTCAATAGCTGCAAACATATTGCTGTCAGCAAAGCGAAAGCCAAGTATTAAAACTTGGCTTTTTTTATGTCCAAGTTCTATTGCTCTGGATTGGTTTGATCTTGGTCTTTAGACGGTGCTGTATTTGATGGATCTTGTGCAATATCGGTGGTTTCAGCATGATCACGATAACGGTTTGGCTTGAGGGTAGTTTCGGTATTTTCAGAGCCTTTGTATGATCGGCTACGATTGGCGCGTTCACGTAAACCGCCTTTTTTGATTAACTGCACCATCATCTAGAACCTCATTGCTATCGCCATAGTTTAAAGAATTTTCCTCGTGAAGATAAGTGAGCAGGGCGATGCTAGCGCATAAAAAAGCCTGAAATCATTCAGGCTTTCATCATTTTAACTTATCTCTTTGAATGACTTTAACGCGACCCGATAACGGTGCTTAAATTCAGCTTAGCTAAAATTTTACACATTGCCAGCCTGTTCATAGGGCTATGTTTGGCTGTTGTAAAAAAAGCTTAATTTTTACCATCCTGCTTGAGTACTTCAAAGATGTTGAGTTGGGTTGTCGCTTCAGTATCGTGCTGTTGCAAATACACTTGGACACTCTTAAATAGAATGGCAACAGCCAAACAACTGAGTATGCAAAATATCCAAAAGCCATATGGGCTACGGATATTATGCGAGCCACATTCGGAACATTCTTTATCGCTTGAAGCCAATACTTTATTGCAACAAGCACAGTGATATTGATAGTGCATTGCTTTTCTCCATTTAGTCGAATTTGACCAACATTCTTGTTGTTATTGTCAACCATCAATCCGTGATGATTGTTTTATCTTAATGTGCAAATAAGCAGATGTACAAGTTTTAAACGGTTTGTTTTGCTCATTATTGTGTAAGTGAATAGCGTCAGAGAGTTAAATATTTGTTTTATTGCTAATTTATAAATGAAACAAGACATGAATTTTCAGTCATAAAAAAAGCCAGTTCGAAAACTGGCTTTTGCTGTTCTGTCTAAACTGAATTATTGACCCGAACGGATGATGTAATCAAAAGCAGACAATGATGCTTTCGCGCCTTCACCTGTCGCAATGATGATTTGTTTGTACGGTACTGTTGTACAGTCACCTGCAGCAAATACACCTTTCACATTGGTTTCGTTACGTTCGTTAATTACGATCTCACCACGGTTTGAAAGTTCTACAGCTGTTCCTTTCAAGAAATCAGTGTTTGGTAACAAACCAATTTGTACAAAGATACCGGCCAATTCAATCGTTTTGATTTCATCTGTTGCACGGTCTTTGTAGTTCAATGCAGTCACTTGTGAACCATCACCGACCACTTCTGTAGACAATGCATTCATGATCACAGTGGTGTTCGGTAAGCTATTTAACTTGTCTTGAAGGACTTGGTCAGCACGAAGCTTGGTATCAAACTCAACAAGTGTTACATGTTCCACAATACCTGCAAGGTCAATCGCCGCTTCGACACCTGAGTTACCACCACCGATGACTGCAACACGTTTACCTTTAAACAATGGACCGTCACAGTGTGGGCAGTATGCAACACCACGAGTACGGTATTCTTGCTCACCTGGAACATTCATCTCTCTCCAGCGTGCACCTGTTGAAAGAATCACTGTTTTAGATTCAAGTTTTGCACCATTCTCTAAAGTTACTTCAACTAGACCATTGGCTGTTTGATCTGCACCTTTGATGTCTGATACACGTTGCAAGTTCATGATGTCCACACCGTACTCACGTACATGTGCTTCCATTTCAGCAGCAAACTTAGGACCTTGTGTCTTTTGAATCGACGTGAAGTTTTCAATGTCCATGGTATCCATGACCTGACCGCCCATGCGCTCAGCCACGATACCGGTTTTGATACCTTTACGTGCCGCATAGATCGCAGAAGTATTACCTGCAGGGCCACCACCAATCACAAGAACATCAAAGGCATTTTTGGCATTTAACTTTTCAGCATCTTTCGCTGCAGAGTTAGTATCCAATTTGGCAATGATTTCTTCCAAGGTCATACGACCTTGACCGATGTGGTTGCCGTCTTGGAATACCATTGGTACAGCCATGATTTTGCGTTCTTCCACTTCTTCTTGGAAGAATGCACCATCAATCATGGTTGCAGTTGTACCCGGGTTATATATCGCAATCAGGTTCAAGGCTTGAACCACGTCAGGACAGTTATGGCAGCTGAGTGATACAAACACATCAAAGTCAGTTTTAAGACCTAGACCTTTGATAGTGTTCAGTACTTCGTCAGAAACTTTCGGTGCATAACCTGAAGTTTGTAGCAAAGCTAGAATCAAAGATGTGAATTCGTGGCCCATCGGCAAACCTGCGAAGAATACACGTGGTGTTTCACCTGCTTTTGCAATACCAAAGCTTGGCGCACGGCTGTTGTTACCGTCAAAACGTGCAGTCACTAAATCAGATAAAGCGGCAACTTCGGTCACCAATTCTTTAATTTTGTCTGATTTGTCCGTGCCGTTTAAAGTAGCGACGATTTCAATCGGGCCTTCAAGGCGTTCAAGTAAGGTTTTTAATTGAGCAGAAGTATTTTGATCTAACATTGCTAACGTCTCCAGAGGAGTAAATTTATTTGATGAGAGAATGATAGAACAAACCATTAAATAGGTGAAACGGTTTGTTTTTATAAAATTAATCGGTTTTACAAATCAAATGATTAAATTTCTTTCTAAATCATAAGAATATACCGATGTGAATCCAGTCAATATTGGGCCACTATCGAGAAATACAAGTTAAATAGTGGAAAAATAAATGAATTCATCGCGCTTTAAGCAAGACAATGCTAGAGTCAACCCTATTGTATTGAGAATTTTTTTAGGGAAATGGCATGCAGGTCAAGCAAGGGATTTATCAGCATTATAAAGGTCAGTTGTATCAAGTCTTTCATGTTGCAACACATAGTGAAACGCGTGAAAAAGTTGTGGTCTACCAGTGCTTGTATGATGACTATTCCATGTGGGTTAGACCCTTAGAGATGTTTATGGAAACCGTTGAAATTGATGGTGAAGTAATTCCACGTTTTAAGCTGATCCAAGAAACCCACTGAGCAGATATTTAGCCCTTCAATTTATAAATATGAATGAAATAGTAAAAGGACAGAATCATGAGCATGGATGCAAATTTTAAAAACTATATGCAACAACTCTATGCAGACTTTAGCGCTCACGATGCTGCGCAAAATCACCGACTTGCGCGTTACCGAAATATTGAGCCTGAATCTGCACTGTTTTTGGCTATGCAAATTCGCTTAAAACAAGCCAAACAGATCTTGGAAATTGGAACATCTACAGGTTATTCCACGCTGTGGTTAGGAGATGCTGCACAGTCTACACAAGGGCGGGTCGAAACCATTGAAATTGATGCAGCGCGTATCGAGCAAGCTAAACAACATGCGGCAAATTTAAGCTTAGCCGAATACATCGAATTCCATCATGGCGATGCACTGCATTTTTTACAGCAGTTAAATCAGCGTTATGACTTTATTTTATTAGATGCAGAACGTGATGCGTATATCGCGTATTGGCCATATTTAGCTGAATTGATACAAGCTCAAAGTGGCGTGTTAATCGTGGACAATGTGCTGTCACATGCCAATGAGGTCGCTGAATTTATCCAACGTGTTGAAGCGGATGATCGTTTTATCAGTACGACCTTAAATGTGGGCGCAGGGCTCTTTATGGTGACTTGGCGCAACTAAAAATCAGGGCATTCAGCCCTGATTTGATCGAATTTTTTTTAATTAGTAAAAATACTGTTGCTATAGCGCTGAGCTTGTAGCGGTTTAACCCTGTAAGCTTACTCGTGAAAAATGTAGATCATATTCTAAATATTTGTGGACAAATGCCGTTTTATCACTACATCGAAGTAAATTATCATAAATAAAAGGTGAAACTGGATAAAAGAGATCCCCAGAACCATTCGCATAAAATATTTTTAAGTAACGTGAAGAAGAACTGTATTTCCAAGAAGTTACCACAGTTGTTGTCATAAGCCACCCCCTTATTGCGTTGTTATAGTCATACTGCAGTTAAAGGTTTATCTCATTTGAAATTAAGACAAATTTAGGGCGTGAAGTATTGCAGAATTGTTAAAAAATAATGTTTTATCTCACATTTTTTTCATTTCTTTATCAACTAATTTGATAAAAATAATGCCAGTTCAAAGAAATGCCATAAGCGTTATTCTCACTTGTTGGTGTCGGGGGAGTTAAAAACTACGGCATTGTTCTGATTTATTGCCTTTGACTTGGTTGTTGCTGCCATTAATTGAAAAAGCATTTTCAAGACAAATCAAATTACCTGCGATTTCATTATTATTTAGAACAATATTGCCGTTATTTTTCTTTAATTTCAGGTCGCCTGAAATTTGGTTATTGAGGAGTTGGATGTTTTTCCCTGTCGTAAAATCGACATTGCCACTGATATTGTTATGATTGGCAATGATCTTGGTAAAGTTTTTATTCGATTCAATATTGCCTTTGATGTGGTTGTCATACAGTTCAACACTTGCACCATTTTCTAAAATAACATTGCCATGAACAATTAAACCTTCAAGCTGACAATTTTTTTTGACTTTAATATCTTCACGAATACTTTGGTTTTTAATTTCACCTTCGCAGTTCATGGCAGCAAAAGTTGTAAACGAACATAAAATTAAACTGATCGAGATGAAATATTTTTTCATGGGCTTACATCTTCCTGAAATAAGCAATTGACCTAAAATTTATGTTAAAAATACTGAAATACTGGCAAAGATGTAAGCCTAGACAATCGGGTTTGCGGCGCATTTTTATTATATTTGTGTAAGCTCTAACTTGATGAATATCTACAGATATGTAGAAAGTGCTAGTACGTTAAAGTTGTATGAATAAAGTGTGAACTGCGTAGTAGGGTGTATAGAGGTATATACTCGCAGATAATAGGCATAAAAAAACCACGCTAAAAGCGTGGTTTTTGAATCAGTTCAATCTAATACAGATTAGATTTTACCAACTAGGTCGATTGAAGGAGCAAGAGTTGCGTCGCCTTCTTTCCATTTAGCTGGGCAAACTTCGCCTGGGTGAGCGTGTACGTATTGAGCTGCTTTAACTTTACGAAGAAGTTCTTGAGCATCACGACCGATACCACCAGCGTTGATTTCAACGATTTGGATTTTACCTTCTGGATCGATAACGAAAGTACCACGATCAGCAAGACCGTCAGCTTCGATTAATACATCAAAGTTTTTAGCAAGAGTCCAGTTCGCATCACCAACCATTACGTATTGGATTTTTTTGATTTCTTCTGAAGAATCGTGCCAAGCTTTGTGAGTGAAATGAGTGTCAGTAGAAACTGAGTAGATTTCAACACCTAGTTTTTGGAATTCTGCATAGTTGTCAGCAAGGTCACCAAGTTCAGTTGGGCAAACGAAAGTGAAGTCAGCTGGGTAGAAGAATACAACAGACCATTTACCTTTAAGATCAGCTTCAGTTACTTCGATGAATTGACCATTTTGGAATGCTTGTGCTTTAAACGGTTTAACTTCAGTATTAATTAAGCTCATCATTGTCTCCATGATTGAGGTTTGTTTTTGATTTCCAATAGGGTACAGAAATTTTGCTTATTGCTGAAATAGTATTTTTACATAACTAATATCGGAAAATCCGAATTAGTACACTCCAGAACTATTTCAGCAATAACGATTATTTATCATTATTTCATTCGATATAAGCCATATCAATGCCATATAAAGTTGAAAGTAAAATGACAAAATCATCTTTTTAAAGTCTGTAACCAACATGATGCTTGTGGCATAAGATTTCAAGGGTGATCTCTAAAAAAGTTATAAAAAATATTTCAAATTATAGAATTTGTTCATATAAGATGGCATGAACAAAAATGATTCCAGATTTGATCAGGTGCTCAGTCAATTTTTTCGTATCATTGCCATTCTTAGTCTTGCATTTGCATCACTATGTATTCTTAAAGTTGAAGACACAGGTACAAATTTATGTATCTATGAATACTTGCAACCTCAAAAAGCGACCTACTTTAATGAACTATTTGGAACTTCATCAGATGATCCTACGCTATTGAGTACCATGGGAATCGTTGGAATCTTCTTTTTTTTCATACTGTTGCTATCATTTAGACGTGCTTGGTATGTGGTTATATTATGGCTATATGCGATTTTTCAATTCATCATCATTTTAATGATAGAAACTGCTTCAATTTCAAAAATTATCTATGACAGTATTGTTTATTGTCATAATGGTTGGTTGTTCGCATGGGTGATCGGGCAGAGCATATTTATTGTTTTTAGTTTCGTTTACATTTTCTATGGCACTGAAACTAATGTATAAAGCTTTCAAATGGATTGGCTTGAGTTGCCTATTCTAGTCAGCATGTGGCTTTATTATTCTGTACTGGATGAATCAAGAATGTGCTTTTATTTCAAGGTACTAGCCCGAATCAAATTAATTATTATGCTGAAATGAATGGTTCTTCATCGGATGAACCTCTTTTATTTATTTTTATTGCGTTGATTTGCATTTTATTTTCAATTTTTTTGTGCTTAGCAAAATCTGTTCATCATTTCTTGATCATCACTTTCACTTTATTGATGTTTTTAATTGTGCCATTGAGTATATTCTATACAGTGTCATTTTATCAGCCATTACATGGCAGTATTGAAGCATGTGGCAATTATTGGTTATTGGCCGCAATTTTAGTTTTTTATCATTTTATTCTGTTCGGCTTTACCTATTGGTTTCAGGCACGCAAAAAATAGATTCATCTTTCACTATTTTTACATACAGCGTAAAATATTCGGTTCTATTTTAATTATTAGGATAATGCATCTGTGCCAAGTCAGTTAAATGTCGATCAATTGGTCATGGTTCGTGATCGCCATCGCTTAAGTCGGCTGAAAAAAGGCAAAGAGGCCAATCCTGAAAAATTTCAAGATTTGTTTGAAAAGTCGAATGCGAAAGTGCGCGAACGGATTGCCCGCATTCCCAATATTAAATTAAATCAAGACTTACCTGTTACGCAGTATGCGGACAAACTAATTGAAGCGATTCAAAAGCATCAAGTGATTATTGTGGCAGGTGAAACGGGTTCGGGTAAAACCACACAGTTACCTCAAATTGCCATGCTTGCAGGTCGTGGTTTAACAGGTTTGATTGGCCATACTCAACCCCGTCGACTAGCAGCGCGTAGTGTTTCGCAACGTATTGCAGAAGAAGTGGGCGAAAAGCTGGGGGAGTCGATCTCCTTTAAAGTTCGTTTCAATGAACAAGGTTCACAAGATTCCATCGTTCGGTTAATGACCGATGGTATTTTATTGGCTGAACTGGCTAATGACCGATTCTTAAATAAATATGACACGATTATTATCGATGAAGCGCATGAACGTTCGCTGAATATCGACTTCATCATGGGCTATCTCAAACAGCTCTTGCCTCGTCGTAAAGATCTCAAAGTCATTATTACTTCAGCAACTTTAGACGTAAATCGATTCTCGAATTACTTTAATGGGGCACCTATTTTTGAAGTCGAAGGTCGAAGCTTTCCGGTAGAACTCCGTTATCGTCCGATTTCAGAGCTGAGCATTGTCGGTAGTGATGACGATGAGTTTGATGATTTTGAAGAAAATTTACCCCGTGCCGTGGTTTCGGCAGTAGAAGAATGTTTTCAAGATGCACAGGAAAAAGGTCATCCTGAACATGCGGACATTTTGATTTTTGCCAGCACTGAACAGGAAATTCGTGAGTTACAGGAAACACTGCAAAAGTTTGGGCCACGACATACCGAAGTTTTGCCTCTCTATGCTCGATTAGCTTTGGCAGAACAGCAAAAGATCTTTAATCCATCAGGCGGTGGGCGACGGATTATTATTGCCACCAACGTGGCAGAAACGGCTTTAACTGTACCGAATATTCGCTATGTAATTGATAGTGGCTTTGCACGTATATCCCGTTATAACTATCGCTCACGTGTACAGCGTCTACCGATTGAGGCTGTATCGCAGGCAGCAGCAAATCAACGTAAAGGTCGTTGTGGTCGTATCGCTCCGGGTGTGTGTATTCGACTGTATTCAGAAGAAGACTTTATGAGTCGTCCTGAATTTACCGAACCGGAGATTAAACGAACCAACTTGGCCTCGGTTATTTTGCAAATGCAAAGTTTGGGCTTTGGTGAATTAGAAGATTTCGATTTTATTGAGCCGCCAGATCATCGTTTGGTGAATGATGGTCGTAAACTATTAATTGAGCTTGGTGCGCTTTCTGAACGTAAATCAAATCCCCCTCTTGCGGCAAACAACGCCTCACCTGTTGGAAAAGGGAGACCTGAAAAAGCCCCTCTTTCTAAAAGAGGGGTTGGGGGAGATTCCTTAACTAAAATTGGTCAGCAAATGGCGAAAATGCCAATCGACCCGCGTCTTGCACGGATGATTTTGGGCGGAGCGCATTTTGGCGTATTAAATGAAGTCTTAATTATTGTCGCTGCTTTAGCGGTACAAGACCCACGTGAACGTCCTGCAGATAAACAAATGCAGGCCGATCAGAAGCATGCCTTGTTCCGTGAAGCTGACTCAGATTTCTTGTTTTATATCAAGTTATGGGAAGCTTTGGTTGCTAACCGTGACATGAGTGAGAATAAGCGTCGAACCTTTGCACGCAACCATTTCCTGAGTTGGTTACGTCTCCGTGAGTGGAAAAAAACCCATGAGCAATTGGTGGATTTGGCTCAGGGCTTAAAACTGTCCTTTAATGAAAAGAAGGCCAATTATGAAAATCTGCACCGTGCGTTATTAACGGGTTTACTTTCATTTATTGCCAACAAAACCGATGAACGTAATGTGTTCATGGCAGTGCGTCAGCAAAAGGCACGTATTTTCCCTGCATCAACTTTGCATAAAACCAATACACCTTGGGTCATGGCTTTTGAGATGGTGGAAACCTCTCAGGTTTATATTCGAACGTTGGCGAAAATTGAACCTGAATGGATTTTATTGGCTGCAGGCGATTTATTGAAGCATCATTATTTTGAGCCGCATTGGTCGAAAAAAGCTGGTGTGGTGAATGCTTATGATCAAATTTCTTTGTTTGGTTTGATTATTGAGCCACGTCGTCAGATTAATTATGAAAAAGTGGATCATCCGGCGGCGCATGAAATTTTCCTACGCGATGCGTTGACGACGGGACATTTGGGTATTACGCCGCCGTTCTTAAAACACAATTTATTAAAACTCGAAGAAGTTGAGCGTGTTGAAGATAAACTGCGTCGTCGTGATTTGGTGGTGGATGAAGAAACCATCTACCAATTTTATGCTGCAAAAGTGCCTGAAGAGGTGGCAAGTCGTCGTAGTTTTGAAGACTGGCGTGCAACTGTAGAACCGAAAAATCCACGGCATTTATTTATCGATGATGATGCGCTTTGGATGAATGACCGTCCAACGACCCAGCAATTTCCAGACTACCTACGAAATGGTGAACTGCGTTTGGCTGCAAGTTATCGTTTTGACCCAAGTCATGATGAAGATGGTGCAACGGTCAAAATTCCAGTTCAAGCTTTGCCGCAAGTGGATGAAAATATTTGGTCATGGGGCATACCCGGTTGGCGACAAGACCTGATTGAAGCCTTGCTTAAAGCACTGCTTAAGGATAAACGCCGTCACTTGGTGCCAATACCAGATACGGCTCGTAAATTAATGGATCGTGTCGATGCCGTGCATTTGCGCGAGCATATTTTTAGTTTCTTGGCGTTCCAACTGCGTGGTGAGCAAATCACAGATAAGGACTTTTCTTGGGAACGTGTTGAGCAATATCTGCTGCCTTTAATCAAAGTCATTGATGAAAAAGGCCGTGTGATTGAGCAAGGTCGTGACCTAGATGAACTCAAAGCTCGCTGTCGTACTGAAACTCATAGCCCAGTCAAACAGTTAAAAGGTGAGTTTAAAACCTTCCCTGATAATTTTGTGTTCGAAGCATCACAAAAAGTCACGGGTGTGCTGGTGAAACAATACCAAGCGCTTGTTCCAGTCAAAGGCTTTGCGGAGTTGGATGCCAAAGACGAATCTGGTGTGGTGATTCAGACTTTCAATGACCAATTTGAAGCAGTCAAACAACACCGCGAAGGGATCATTCGTTTGGTTCATATGCAGCTGGGGGACTTAGTTCGTCAGTTGAAAAAACAGATTTCTAAACCCTTGGCATTGGCTTATTCACCGCTAGGTGACAAAGCAAAACTAGAGCAAATGTTAGTTTATGCCACACTTCAGCTTGCAATAAATGAGCTACCTGTCAATGTGCAGGAGTACCAAAACCTAATTTTAAATGTAAAGAAATCTTTCTTAACCCATGGGCAACAAGCGTTAGCCGTTTTAACTGAAACCTATATTCAATGGCAGGATATACGTCGGAAATTGTTGGTTTTAGATGATTCTGTGTTTGGAAAGAACATTGATGACATTGAAGATCAACTCGATTTGATGCAACTTTCAGATTTTGTTTATGGCAAAACTTCCGATGTGTGGCTCGAATTTCCAAGATATTTGAAGGCATTAGTCTTGCGTTTAGACCGCTTGCCAAATAACCTACAAAGGGACAATTCTGCCATTGATCAAGTTGACCCATGGATGGAAAAATTATTTAAGTTTAAAAATGACACTCGCCTTAAAGAATTGTATTTCATGGTTGAGGAGTTACGCATCTCTATTTTCTCTCAACCAATGAAGACCAAGATGCCAATTTCTCCATCCCGCTTGCAAAAAGTATGGGATAAGCTCGGAATCAGTTAAGATATAGGTAATTTCTAAAAGGAGTTTTACATGGGCATCCGCATTACGGGTACAGGTCTTTATCATCCAGAAGACGTAATTACTAACGAAGAGTTAGTTGAAGCTTTAAATGCTTATGTGGAACAGTACAACAGCGACAATGCTGAAAAAATTGAAGCCGGTGAACTAGAAGCACGCCGTGGTTCAAGTGCAGAATTTATCGAAAAAGCATCTGGCGTGAAAGCACGTTATGTTGCTGAAAAAAGCGGTATTTTAGATCCAAAACGTTTACGCCCAGTGCTACATGAACGTCCAAATGATGAAATTTCGCTACAAGCGGAATGGGGTGTTGCTGCGGCTAAACAAGCGATGGAAAATGCAGGCGTGACTGCAGAAGACATCGATGTAGTGATTTTGTCATGTTCAAATATTCAACGTGCTTATCCTGCTGTAGCGATTGAGATCCAAACTGCATTGGGTATTCAGGGCTATGCCTATGACATGAACGTTGCATGTTCCGCTGCAACTTTTGGTATCAAACAAGCTTATGACGCGATCAAATCAGGCGCTCGTCGCGTGTTATTGGTGAACGTTGAGATCACATCTGGTCATACAGATTTCCGTATGCGTGACTGTCACTTCATCTTTGGTGACGTTGCAACGGCTTCGATCATTGAAGAAACTGAAACCAAGGCTGGTTTTGAAGTGTTGGATATTGACCTGTTTACACAGTTCTCAAACAACATTCGTAACAACTTCGGTTACTTAAATATGAGTGAAGTCGATGCTGACATCGACAACAACCGTTTCCGTCAAGACGGTCGTAAAGTATTTAAAGAAGTGTGTCCATTAGTGGCGAAAATGATCACCAAGCAATTGGATGACAACAAAATTGCGGCAACAGATGTAAAACGCTTCTGGTTACACCAAGCAAATGCCAGCATGAATGAATTGATTCTGAAACTGGTTGTGGGCAAAGAACATGCTCAGCCAGACCTTGTACCAATCATTCTTGATGAATTTGCCAATACTTCATCAGCAGGTGTCATTATTGCATTGCACCGTACTGCGAATGAAGTAAACCATGGCGAATACGGTGTACTTTGCTCATTTGGTGCAGGCTACTCAGTAGGTTCTGTACTTGTTCAAAAACATGATGCTGCCTAAGGTCAGCACATTTGCAGGTTGAACATGATGCAAAATGGATAAAGCGTTTAAGCGCTTTATCCCGCATGTATTTCACGCCAACGTTTTTGGGCGCTGAATATATCGATGCATCTAAACCTGCAATGTATGTAGGGAATCACACAATTTACGGTGTACTCGATTCACCGGTGATTATTGATTATCTCTACAATGAACATAAAGTGGCTGTGGTCAGTATTGCTGATCATAGCCATTTTTATTTGCCTGGTTGGCGTGGCATGGTCAAAAAGTTCGGTGCAGTCCAAGGTATTCAGGACTATGTCAGAACAGTGATGCAACAAGGTTATTCCATTTTGGTTTTTCCCGGTGGCGGTCGAGAGGTTTTGAAACGCAAAGGCGAAGCCTATCAACTGATCTGGAAGCAACGTTATGGCTTTTTAAAACTGGCGCAAGAATTTAATTATGACATCGTGCCTTTTGCTGCTTTAGGTGGGGATGAAGTCTTTGAACTGGGTTTTGATGCCAGTGTGATCGTTGAACATCGTTGGTTTAAACAACTATTAAAAATACAAAAACTCGATAAATTATTACGCCATGGTGATGTGATTCCGTCTTTACCCAAACGGATTATCCCCAAGCGCATTCCGTTCTATTTTCAATTTTTACCCCGTCAAAGTTTAAGTCATATTCAGAGTGTGGAGGATTTAAAGCTCTATCGAGAGGCACTACAACAAGATATTTACACTGCGATAGAACAGCTTAAGAAAATCCGTTCAGAACAACATTCTACAGATCAATAATAGTGACTACTCTTCAACTTCATTCATTTTTTGTCCGTCACAGCTCAAAATCATGGTGAATTTTGTCACAACAATAGCTTTTAGATTTTTTTATTGAACGCCTTTGTATTGACCTTTTGTACAGCTATTTGGCTGATTAATGGCAGTAGTCGGAGCATTAAACTTTGACTATAGTGAAGGTTGAAAAATAATCAACGATCGTTAGGGCGGAAGATGGAAAAGAAAAGCTTGACCCCGCAGCTTGAGCATATTGCTCGGCAACTTATTCGAATATCTCCAAGTTTAAAGCAGTTGTATCAAGAGCAAATGGATCTTGCTACAGCACTCAATTCACAAAATATCTTTAAAATTGAACAAGAGCAGCACCGCATTCAATTGTGTAATGGACTGTGGACCTTACAGCTACAAAGTCGTGAATCGATTGGCTATCAGTTTCCTAGAAGTCCATTTAGACCCATCAAAATTGTTGAATTGCATTCGACCGTGCCATGTATTGAAGTAGTAGAAGATTTCTTATTTCATGAATTGTATTTTTTTACTGGCGACCTAAAGCCGCAACATTCACTCTTGCTCAGAGAAAAAGCACAGCAATTTAGACAATTGATCTTACAGTCGATTTTTCAACATCTAAATGGGCCAGCGCGTGTTCAGCAGTTTTTAGCACAGATGACAGCAGTTGAAGCGCAAATTTTTGATCAGCTGATGCAAGAGCAGCAGATTTATCAGACACCGCTATTACAAACGTATATCGAATGCCAAATCTGTCTACCACATTGGTTGATGCAAAAGATTGAGCAGATGTTTGCGCTTCATTCACTTACAGAAGCTGAAATATTGCCGATACAGCTCTTGATGGATAGTTTGGACGAGATTTGTTTTGCTACAGCACAATTTTTAGATCCAACGATTTACCGGATCATGAGTTTGAGTTATGAAGATCGGTTCAATTTACAAGAATTAAATGAACATATAGAAGATATTATTTTGTTGCTCGACCATGCATATGAGCGTCCCAATTTGTTGGGTTTTATTCGTTTGATGCATCGGGATGTTTGGGCAGAGCAGGACATATTAAGCCACAGTAATTTTGTGCAAGCTACAGCAATTTGGCAAAAAAAATGTGGAAAACTCCCTTTACTCGATAACAACCGTGCAGTGCGATGGATGTTCAAGCAGTCAGTCGAAGTGTTGGATTGGCTGAGTCGTAATTTTCAACACAGTAATGTACGAGTGGCTGTGACGGCATTAAGTTTTGTCGATACGCAGCATATTCATCCCGCATTGATTCTTACAACCTTACAACATTTTCAATTTGTTGCAGCGCGCTTATTTATTCAAAATTGCCATACGATTGCGCATGAACATGATTGGTTTAATCATGAAAAAAATCTACAGTTTGTTTTACAGCGAAAATATCAGCAGCATGATGACCATCGTGTAGTAATCAGCCCATCGATTTTGTATTTAGATGAGTGGTTGATCTTAATGCGACAGGTGTTAGGCGCGAAGGATCAGGCCATAAAAAAAGTCTATCTACCTTTGAGCCGTATTATGCAGGCCTATCTGCAACATTTAGTACGTTGTACGCAGCATTTACCGCAGGCTTTGATGGATTATATCCATCCAGAAACCCAAGAAAATCGCCAGTTTTTAAGTATGTTACGACAGCATAAAATTCAACTGCACGATTTTCGAAATTTATTTTATTTAAAGCATGCTAATTTAAGAGTATCTGTATTTGATGCATATGTGCGTGACTATGTTAGTACGACTTATTCTACAGGTGATACAGTCCCTAAAAATATTACTTGGAATGGGGTCTTTCATCAGGCGGTGCATTGGCATGCCAAGCAACAAAAGCAAGAAGTGTTAACTCAATTAAAGCGTAAATTTGAGACAACAGTCTGGCAGCCATTTACAACAGAAGACAAAATATATTTTCAAGAGTGGGTCTTTGAAGAATTAAAAACCATCGATCGAATTATTGATGAATCTATTCACTTTAAACATTGTTTGGCATCAAGTTATAGCGCCAGTATCATTGCAAGAGTATATGTAGCTTTTCATATGTACCATCCCATTTTGCATGTATCGATGACTTTGGGCTGTCATGTGCAAAACCACATTTTGGTTTTTGATCAACTTGAGTATTCAAATAATACCCAAGCAGAAATAGAAAAAGTAAATATCGCCAAAGAATTTTTAAATAGGTTCAATAGCTTAAAGTAAGATTGGCAAAATACGGATTTAGTAAACTATGTTGTGCGCTTAACTTTTGAGTCAAAAATCGTTAGGCTATAGCCGTTCTTTTACGGTATAGGTCTTATGAAACAAGAAACTGCACTCAAGCTGCTCAAAGCAGGCGAAAATGTGTTTTTAACAGGTTCGGCTGGTGCAGGTAAAACTTATACTTTAAATCAATACATCAATTATCTGAAAGCGCGCAAAGTGCCGGTGGCAATTACGGCTTCTACAGGGATTGCTGCAACCCATATGAATGGCATGACAATTCATACATGGGCAGGGATTGGGATTAAAGATGCGATTTCCGAAGATGAGTTAAAGCGCTTAAAAGAACGTAAATATTTAAAAGAGCATTTGGAAAATGCCCAAGTTTTAATCATCGATGAAATTTCGATGTTGCATGCCAAGCAATTAAACTTGGTGAATAAAGTTTTAAAATTTTTTAAAGACAGTGAAGATGCTTTTGGGGGGATTCAAGTCATTGTTGCAGGTGACTTCTTCCAGTTACCCCCTGTGGGACGCAAAGGTGAATTAAACCGTGACAAGTTTTGCTTTATGTCTGAGGCATGGGTAGAAGCGAAGTTTCGCGTGTGTTATTTGACCGAACAACATCGTCAGGGTAATGACTATCTCAATGATATTCTAAATGCGATTCGTGCTCAGCAAATTACGGGCGATCATTTGCATGCTTTAAGGCAGACAAGTTCACAAAATATAGGTGAAACCTTTACGCGCTTGTATACCCATAATATGGATGTAGATAGTATTAACTATAAACATCTAAATGAAATTGAACAGGAATCTCGCCAGTTTGATGCTCAATGCGATGGTAATGACAAACTGATTGAAACCTTAAAATCTTCAGTGCGTGCGCCGGAAACTTTGACCTTAAAGAAAAATGCCAAAGTGATGTTTGTAAAAAACAACTTTGACGTGGGCTATATCAATGGCAGCCTCGGTGAAGTGATAGGTTTTGAAGAAGATGATGAATATGGCATCTTGCCTAAAGTAAAACTCACTGATGGAACGACCTTGGTGGTAGAACCTGAAACATGGTCTGTCGATAATGATGATGGTAAAACCATTGCCAGTTTCCAACAAATTCCACTGCGTTTGGCTTGGGCGATTACCATTCACAAATCTCAAGGGATGACCCTTGCAGCGGCTGAAATTAACTTGACCCATACTTTTGAAAAGGGTCAGGGTTATGTGGCATTGTCGCGTTTAAAAACATTAGATGGTTTGCGTTTACTTGGTTTTAATGAACAAGCCTTAGAACTCGACAGTTTGGCCATTAAAGCCGATCGACGCTTTCAGGAACTCTCTGATGAAGCGGAAACCAATTTTGCAGAGGCTGATTTAACCCTTCAACACAAAGCCTTTATTCGCCATTGTGGCGGAACACTGAATGAAGTGGAAATCGAGCGCAATGAAAAGAAAATTGCCAAAACTGGTGCGAAACAAAGCTTTGCCACAGCGACTTTAGATCAAACTCGTGAATTGTTTGAGGAAGGTTATGAAATTCAAGATATTGCAGTGGAGCGTGGTTTAACACCAGCTACGATTATTAATCATTTGGCTCGTCTGCAAAAAGAGCAAGGTTTGGATATCTCGGTGGCACATCCGGGAGAAGATGTGGTTGAGCAGGTGCGTAAAATCTATAAACGTTTGGCGAAACGACAAGACCCAGCACATTATAATGATGACGGCACGGTTAAGTTGCGTCCAATTGTGGAGTTAACCAGTCCACGCATGGGATATGACCAAGTTCGTTTGGCTTTATTATTTGTGGAATAATGGATATATGGTGCATACGAAAAATACTGATGAATAAAGTGTGGTTAATATCGTTCAATAGATTTAACAGTAGACTGTCTAAAGGATTCGTATTTTTCCTAAGCGATGGTTTACACTGTAGCAAGTTAATTTGCTAACGATTTGAATTATGACTTTTAGTGCATGGTATTCACTGCGTAAATTTGTCTATAACAATTTACATAATGATGATTATGAAACTAAATTTAGTCATTTTCTCAACTATGCTTTGATATTGCTGATTTTAGGTAATGCTGCGGCGGTTTTACTCGAATCGGTCAATGATATTTATTTGTCCTATCAAGTCTACTTTGATTTTTTTGAAAATTTTTCAATCATTGTATTTAGTGTTGAATACGTATTAAGGCTTTGGTCGATTGCAGAAAAAGACCCATTTTACTCCTCTTGGCGTAATCGCTTGAATTGGGTAAAAAGTGGTGGCGCAATTATTGATTTATTGGCAATTTTGCCTGCATATCTTAATTTCTTTGTCCATTTTGATTTGCGTTTTTTACGTATTTTACGATTACTGCGTTTATTGAAATTAACTCGATATTTTGTGTCATTGCAAATTTTGTTACGTGTCATTGAACGTGAAAAAGGTTCATTTCAAGCTGTTGTTTTTATTTTATTCATTATGATTATTATGGCTGCAGCTGGGGTGTATTTAGTTGAGAGTAAAGCCCAGCCAGAAGTCTTTAGCTCTATTCCTGCGTCCATGTGGTGGGCAGTTGTTACTTTAACGACGGTCGGTTATGGCGATGTAACACCGATAACCCCTGTTGGGCGGATATTAGGTGCAATGATTACGATATTAGGGGTTGGCTTGGCAGCATTGCCAGCAGGTATTTTAGCCAATGGTTTGGCACATGAATTGGAGCAACGCAAACAACAATTAGAACTCAGTTTTCGTGAGTTGATTCAAAATCGTGAAATTGATTTTGTACTTGAGCCTGAAAAAATCGAAGAAATCCGAAAAACAGTGGGTTTAACCCGTGAGCAAACACAGGATATTATTTGGCAATTGTTACGTGAGCAAAAAGAGGAATCATTAAAGCAGGAGCGTGAGCAGTATGCATATTGCCCGCATTGTGGAAAAAAATTACCTGATTTGTAATGTGAAAAAAACACATTAGCTAAAGATGATTCAGTAAAACTTGATGAAGTATATTCATGTGAATAAAAAATAGTTAAATAAAATTTATGATGAATATGATTCATAAATATCATGATATGATAAATATAATTTAAAAATACTGATTTTCAGCTCATTCAGTATGTCGTTTGTGGAACTCATTATGTTGGAATTACGCCATCTCAAAACATTATTGGCACTCAGAGAACATGGTTCTTTGGTCGCTGCATCTAATGATCTGTGTTTAACGCCTTCTGCACTTTCACACCAGTTGAAAGAGCTAGATCATTGGTATGGGGTAGAGGTGGTGAACCGACGCACACGTCCTGTGACCTTTTCGAATGTTGGGCAACGTTTACTACGCCTTGCTGATGATATTTTGCCGCAAGTTCAAATTGCGCAATCGGACATTACACGTATTGTGCATGGTCAAACCGGCCGAATTATTTTTTCTTCTGAATGTCATAGTTGTTTTGATTGGCTGATGCCGTTATTGAATGTCTACCGTCAGCAATACCCCGATGTAGATTTGGACTTTGCCTCTGGCTTTGAAGCCAATCCGCATGAACTATTACAAACAGGCGAGTTTGATCTTCTGATTACGGCAGACCCAATCAATTTAAAAGGTGTGGAATATTTCCCTATCTTTGAATATGAGTCTCGTTTGGTATTGTCCAATACACATCCATTGGTTCGTGCGACAAATGTGACTGTTCAAGAATTAGCAGAAGAAACGCTGATTACATATCCGGTCGATAAACATCGTTTAGATATCATGGCGAAATTATTTTTACCGGCCAATATTCAGCCTAAACACGTCCGTACCACAGATTTGACCCAGATGCTGATTCAGTTGGTTGCAAGCGGTCGTGGCATTGCGGCATTACCTGATTGGGTCGTGAATGAATATGAGCAAAAAGGTTGGGTGACCTCTCGACGTTTAGATTGTGTTTCACCTGAAGGTTTAAGACGAACTTTGTACGCCGGTTATCGTACCGAAGAGGCTGAAAAAAGCTATTTTGAAGGCTTCCTAAAACAGTTGGCGAAATTCTCACAAAAACGCAATCAATATTATGCCAACTAAGGAGGATCTATGACTCAGAGTCTTTTTGTATACGGGACATTACTTCTAGGTCAGCCCAATGCTCATGTGATGGAGCGTATTGGTGGCGAGTGGAAGAAAGGTGTGGTTTGGGGTGAGTTAGAACATAAAGGCTGGGGTGCGGCGATGGGCAGTCCGGGCATTCGTTTATCGAAGGCAGGTCAAGCCATTGAAGGCTATGTTTTTATCTCTGAAAACTTAGCAGCTCATTGGGCTGCTTTAGATGAATTTGAAGGTGCTGAATATCAACGTGTGGCTGTTGATGTGCAATTGGAAGGCGGAGAATGGATGCAGAGTGAAATTTACGCCTTGAAATAATATAGAGGGGAGAGTCGTAAAATACGTGGGCTATCCATACATTATGACTTTCCCCGACCTTTGAAATATGTATCGATGATTCTGCTTGCTCTGTTGTTTCCTTGAGTGCATTTTCTTTCGAAGAGCAGTATTTGAAAGAGTTGTATCTAAAGTGCTTGAATGCACAGAAATCACTTTAAGATTGCTATACAAGTGGATGAATAATTTTTAGAATTGAGCTGTATCTCACACTGAAACCTGTTTGAGCTCAATCATGCCGAATACTATAGAACCATCACCAACTCAACTCATGTCTGTGATTCAAACGCAGACAGCTATTGCCAAACTGGGTTTAGATCTAAATGCAGTGATGACCGTGGTCGCAGAACAGGCGCAGCAGATTACACATGCTAAAGGTGCAGTTGTAGAGTTGGCTGAAGATGGTGATATGGTCTATCGTGCAGTGTCTGGCGGGGCGAGCCATTTACTGGGTTTAAGACTTCATATTGAAAACAGCTTATCAGGTCTATGTATTGCGCAAAAACAAACACTGTATTGCCAAGATTCGGAAACAGATGCACGGGTAGATCGCGTGGCATGTCAACGTGTTGGATTGCGTTCGATGGCAGTAGTGCCATTGATTCATTGTGATGAAGGTGTCGGTGTTTAAAGATTTACTCTGACCAAGTCGATGCCTTTCAGGAAGCCGACTTGCATATATTAAGTTTGATGTCTGAGTTGATCGCTGCGGCGATGTACCATGCGACACGTTTCGGTGCGACAGAGCTATATAAATTGGCGACGCAAGATAGCTTAACCGGCTTAGCTAATCGGGCTTTGTTTGTCGACTTTTTACGCCAAGGGATAGAAAAAGCACGTGCGCAGAAAAAAGTGTTGGGTATCTTGATGATTGATATGGATGGTCTGAAGCCGATTAATGATCAGTTTGGACATCGCATTGGGGATGCTGCACTGAAAGAAATCGCGCAGCGCATTTTGCGTGAAACGCGTCAAGATGACTTGGTTGCACGCTTGGGCGGTGATGAATTTGCTGTGATTTTAACCAATATTGCCAACTTAGAGCGTGCGCAAACGGCGATGAATCGAATCGCAGAAAGTTGCGGACTGCCGTTTGCATTTGAGCAAATGAGCTTGAAAATTGGTGCCAGTATTGGCATGGCTTTATTTCCAGAGGATGCCGAATCCATCGATCAATTGGTCGAAATGGCAGACTTGAAAATGTACGCCAATAAGCGTGAACGGAAACAAGTAAATATTGAATAACTCACTGCTTAAATAATTCACTAATTGTTATGCAGGTGAATTCCTTCACTACCGCCAAATTATTGAAAGTATCAGAAAAAACATTTTTGATGGGAATACGTGTTGTCTCAAACAATTGCAGATGACATCACGGAATATTATTGTTTAATTTAAATCAAAGTGCGCTTAGCATGTGACGGTGCAAGATGATTAAATAATTGAAAAATCATCTAAGGTCATTTGTTTTTTGACTCAAAATAATATTTTGAATTGTTAAGCTGTGCACTATTGCATGGCGAAAAGAGCATGACAATTCAATGAAAGGGATGTCAAAAGATTTATTCATTATTGCGGCAGGTTTTATTGCTGCAATGCATATCGGGAAATTACCGCCCGCAATACCTGTATTACAACAGCAACTTGGTATTAGCTTTATTCAGTCTGGTTTATTGCTCTCACTAGTACAGGGTGCAGGAATGTGCTTTGCATTGTTGATTGGTAGTTATATCCAAAAAATTGGATTTAAACTGTGTATCTTATTGGGCTTAAGTCTATTGACGATAGCAAGTGCATGGGGGAGCTTTGCACAAAGCTTTGATGTCTTGTTGCTACTGCGTGTCATAGAAGGATTTGGCTTCTTATTGGTGACACTCACAGGGCCTGCATTTATCCGTCAGCTTGTACCGCTACAGCACATCAGCGCAAAGATGGGGCTGTGGAGTGCCTATATGGGTGGAGGTATGGGCATTGCCTTATTGGTTGCGCCATTTCTAATTGCTCAATATGGTTGGAGTGTGGTTTGGCTCAGTTTCGCTATGATTACTGCAGCATTACTACTCTGTATCGCTATGTTTATTCCTCAGCCTAATGTGGCGCTGAATACAACACCTATTATTGGTCTCATTCGGGATACTCTGAAACATCCTGCAGCATGGCTTTTGGCGCTCATTTTTGGGACATATGCAGGGCAGTGGTTTGCATTGGTGGGCTTCTTACCGATGATTTATGCCCAAAACCAAATTTCAGCAGAACTGGCGGGTGCTTTAACAGCCAGTGTTGCCGTTGCGAATGCTGTGGGCACATGGGGGTGTGGACTGCTATTACAGCGTGGTTTTCAAGCTAAAACTTTAGTCCAACTGGGTTTTGCTGTTTTGATCATTTGCTCCTTAGGGTTTTATCTCTCTAAAGATGCGTTACCTTTTTTACTGCAATATTTAACGGTGTTTAGTTTTTCGCTTTTTGGAGGCTTGGTTGCTGCAACCGTCTTTGCGCAATCACTGCATTTTGCACCTTATCCTGCGGCAATTAGTACGACGGTCGGCATGATTTTACAATGCTCTGCCATATCACAATTTGTTCTGCCACCTGTGATTGCCACTGTGGTTTCACAAACTGGAGGGTGGTTTTGGGCGGGGATCTTGATGTCAGCATTATCATTCGTTGGAATCATGCTTAGTCGACGTTTATTTCAAATGCAGCATGGCTCAAATTAAAATTTTGTTAAACCGCTATGTCAGCAACGGCCTTATTGTTTAATCCCAATCAGTAGCGACAAGATGCCTGCTGCAATGAGTGGGCCGACAGGTACACCACGCAGCATGGCAACACCTGCGACTGTCCCAATCAATAGTCCGGCAACCACATCTGGCTGATTGGACATCAGTTTGACACCACGTCCGCCTAGCCATGCGACAAAGATGCCAATGGCGATTGCGACGAGGGATTTCCAACTTAAAAAGGATTTTAAAATCGAATCACCGGGTATTTTTCCGCTAGCGATCGGCGTGAGTACGCCAATGGTTAAAATAATAATGCCAATGTTTAAGCCATATTGTTGCAGATAGGGGAAAAATTCACTTAAAGGCGTGATGCGGAAAATAATCAAGACACCTGCTGCTATGGTGATCGCTGTATTGTGGCTAAAGATGCCACAAGCCAATAACACCAATAACACGATCAGATTTAAATCCAACTGAGACATAGGATATTCGTGAGAAACTTCAATAAATAATCAATAGTGTAGCGCAGAAACATTAAAAACTGGCGTTCAAGATTATTTCCGCTATTTTTCCCGCAAGTTGGCTCGTGGTTCAGTATAAAATAGCAATATATGGTGTTTATTAGGTTGTTCTATGTTTTTGGAAAAAATGCTGCAATCACAAGGTTTTGGTTCGCGTAAATATTGCCAACAGTTGATTAAAAATGGTGCGGTCGAAATACACGGTGAGATTGTAGATAATCCAAAGCAAAAGCTGGACTTGAATGATTTAACTTACAGTGTGCATGGACAGGACTATACCTATCGTGAGCATGTTTATATCGCGTTAAATAAACCTCAAGGTTATGAATGTTCGCATCAGGCAACCCATCATTTTAGTGTTTTTGAATTATTTGATGATGTGCTGTTAAATCGTGGTCTGCAATGCGTCGGGCGACTGGATCAAGACACCACTGGACTGTTGCTGCTCACGGATGATGGTCAATATCTACAAGCGCTTACACACCCTAAAAAGCATGTTGCCAAAGTGTATTCGATGCATACCGCAGATCCTGTGACACCTGAGCAAATACAACAATTAGAACAAGGCGTGGAGCTTCGAAACGAAAAAGGCATTTTCGCTGCAACCGATGTACAGCTATTGGCTTCACATCAATTGCAAATGACTGTCCATCAAGGGGTATATCATCAAGTGAAGCGGATGTTGGCGGCTGTCGGCAATAAAGTTGAAACATTACATCGTGCTCAAATAGGACAATTAAAGCTTGAAGATATTGCTGAGGGTGAATGGATCTATTTGAATGCAGCGCAAATTGAACAATCGAAATTTCGTGAAAATCTAAATTCACAGTAATAGGTACAGGGCTTTGATACGTCATCATTTGAAGGATGAATGTGCGGTATTAAAGCCCTTTAATATGTCTGCTATCTACTGATCGAAAGATTCGTTTCTAATATGCGTTGATGATGTATTTTAATGCTGAGCAATGCATTAGCGAATAAAGTAATGATAAGTTTGAAATTCATCGTCTTTAATGAAGCCCATCGATTCATAGAGCTGATGTGAGTGATAGTTATTTTTTTGAGTTTCGAGGCTGATTCGAAGCGCGCCTTCATGTTGAGCAAAGAGAACCGCAGTATCGATCAATTGTTTGGCTGAACCTTGACGACGATATATAGGGCTGACATAGACATCATCTAAAATATAGTAGGTTGAACAAGCCACAGATGAAAAGCCCAAATATAGTAAGATAAACCCAGTAATCACATCATCTTTTAAGCAAATAAAAATTACGCTTTCATTATTTTCAAAACGTTGTCTTAGAAATTTATATGAAATATCAAGATTAGAAGAGGTGCCATAAAATTGGCGATATTCATCAAATAAAACAGCAAGTGGATGAAGGTCTGCTTCTGTTGCGCGTCGAACGATCATTTTTTTCTATACTCCATGCTATTTTTATCAGTCTTGCATGAAGCATATCGAATTTTCGAAATTGGTTGATTTATAAATT
Source organism: Acinetobacter sp. YH01020 (assembly GCF_013420275.1). Classification (NCBI taxonomy): domain Bacteria; kingdom Pseudomonadati; phylum Pseudomonadota; class Gammaproteobacteria; order Moraxellales; family Moraxellaceae; genus Acinetobacter; species Acinetobacter sp. YH01020. Next base: position 46,789 of record NZ_VOYN01000009.1, on the reverse strand, counting down.
GTTTATAAATGCGACAGTGTTAAGTTTTGTCACCTTCACCCAAAATTGCATTGAGCTCTTCAAACAAGTCGAGATGATCATCATCTAATAATGGATCATTATTTAAAATTTCTAATTCCGCAGGGCTAATTTCAGTGGTTGAAATGGCTTGAGCTTCTTGTTGTTTTAATTTACGTAACTTAATCAATTGTTCAATATTGATATTTTGGTTTTCAATAGAGAAGGGGATCGATTTGGTTAAAACAACTTGTTTAAAGAATAGACGTACAGCCTGTGCAGGTGTAATGCCTAATTGCTTAAACACGGCAAAGGCCTGTTTCTTTTCCTGTGAATCGAGGCGGATTTGGTAGACTTCAGTTTTTCTCATATTCTTAGAAAGCTTTTAAATACTTAACTTTTCGCATTTATTCTAATCAAAACTGTTATAAATTCAAGAAAGTTTGGCAGTATTTTATCAATTTAATGTAATGACAATAGATTTACAGTGTCAATTCATAGGCAGAACTGAATTGAAAAGCCTGCTCTGTCACAGGATCGATAAACTCAAGCTGTTTCGCAAGTAGTTGTAAAGGTTGGCTGAAATCGTCATCTGCCTTATGTTGTACTACTGGATAAAAGGGGTCATTTTGAATTGGAATGCCCAAAGCATTTAAATGCACACGAAGTTGGTGTTGCTTGCCGGTATGCGGCTTTAATTCATACTTTGCATGGTTTCCATGCTGCTGGAGGAGCTTAATGTATGTTTCACTATTTGGCTCACCATCTACCAGTTGCATTGTATAAAAAGGCTGACCTTTTTCCATACGATAGCGAGTTGTGATTGGGAAATTTAAGTCATCTCGAAAAGCTGCAATGGCATGATAGGTTTTTTTAACTTGCCGCTTGGCAAACATCTGTTGATATAGCCCACGGCTTTCGACACATTTGGAGAAGAGAACCACACCGGCAGTTTCACGATCTAAACGATGAATCGGTGTCAGGTGTTCAAGCTGCGTTTGTTTTTTGAGTCGAACCAACAAGGTTTCTTGTACATACTGACCGGTCGGACTCATGGTGAGAAAATGCGGTTTATCGACCACGATGAAATGATCATTTTCAAATAAAATCTGATGCTCAAAGGGAACATGAATTTCATGCGCTAAGAATCGATAATAATAAACATGACGATTTGCTTCAAAAGGACTGTCTATCGTTAAAGCGTCACCATCTGCAGCATAGACTAGACCATCCTTAAATCGTTGTTGCCACTCTGCTGCTTGGATATGAGGAAATTGCTCACACAAATATGTATAAACGGTAGAGGCTTGTGTGTGTTGACCGTCAAGGAAGACTTTGCTGGCACTGACACCATTGATCATCGGGGGAGTAAATTCAAAACTATGCATGAAGAAAGATCTAAAAACTGAGCAAATAAAGCAGAGAACACATCATGAAAAATGCTCAATCTATAGTGTGAACATATCCATTTTAGCCAGTGCGATGCTATCATATTTAATTCTTATGTACATGTTGTGAGTAATATGCAGTATTCATTCAGTCTGGAACTTAATAGTGAAGTCGATACCCAAAACTTAGCTACCGTACTGGCGACGCATTTTACGACGGGTGTAGCGTATTTAATTGGTGACTTGGGTGCAGGAAAGACCACGTTAACACGTTATTTTTTACAACACTTGGGTCATCAAGGTGCGGTAAAAAGTCCAACCTATACATTGGTTGAACCTTACAATATTCAAGGACAAGATATTTTTCATTTTGATTTATATCGTCTGAATGACCCTTATGAGCTTGAGCTTATGGGTATCCGTGATTATTTAGAAACGCAGAACGCCCTATTTTTATTTGAATGGCCATCTAAAGGGGGCGACGAAATCCCTGAGGCTGATTTAATTATTAATATTGAAAAGTCTGCGGATGAAACCACCCGTACAGCGACTTTAAGCTCTTCTTCAAAAACTTTGCAAAACGCTTTGGAGCAAAAATTTAACCATGCTGAATGAAATCAGTGCCCGCCGCATTCGAACGCTTGATCCTGCCTTAGCCAACCAAATTGCCGCAGGGGAAGTGATTGAACGTCCTGCTTCTGTGGTCAAAGAATTACTGGAAAATGCCATTGATGCAGGGGCGACTGAGCTGATTGTTCGTATTGAACAAGGCGGCAGTACACTGATTGAAATAATAGACAATGGTCGGGGTATTCACCCTGAAGATCTACCTTTGGCGGTCATGCGCCATGCCACAAGTAAAATCCAAACTGCTGAAGATTTGCATGCCATTGTAAGTCTAGGTTTTCGTGGGGAAGCCTTGGCTTCGATCGCTGCGGTGTCTCGTTTGACATTGACCAGTAGCCAAAATGATGACGGTATAGGCTATCAGGTCGAAGTAAATGGCACCGTATTTGATTCGCAAGAAATTCAGCCTGTGGCAGCGACGCAAGGCACCACCATCCGTGTGCAAGATTTATTTTTTAATGTGCCTGCACGGCGTAAGTTCCTCAAAAAACCGGGGACTGAGTTTGGACATATCGAAGAAATTGTCCGTCGTTTGGCACTGACCCATTTTGATATACGTTTTGTCCTTGAGCATAACAATAGTATTAAGCTGAACTTACCTATTGCAGACAGTGGCGCGCTCCGTTTTCAGCGGGTACAACAATTATTAGGCCGTCAATTTACTGAAAATGCGTACTGGATAGATGCTGATAGCGTCAATATGCGTCTCAGTGGTTGGTTAGGCCATCCTTCAGATGCACGTGCGCAGGCCGATATGCAATATGTCTATGTGAATGGACGTATCGTAAAAGACAAGACCGTTTCACATGCACTTCGCATGGCTTATGACGGTATTTTGCATGGGCATCAACATGCCGCTTATTTGTTGTTTATGGAAGTTGATCCAGAAAATATCGATGTGAATGTGCATCCAACCAAGCATGAAATACGTTTTCTAAATCAACGTGAAGTACATGAGTTTGTGCGCCATTTTGCCAAATCGACTTTAGCGCAATTTCAAACCGCGACAGCCGAATTGTCATCTGCAATGAAACTCGACGGGCAGGCACACGAAAATATTATTCCGCAGCCGCGTCATCAGGAACAATTTTCATTACATCAATCTCAGCCAGTTGCAGAGCAAGGCTCAAATTTTGTCAGTCCAGAGATCTCAGGCGGACTCACTGACTTTAGTTCACCTGCAACAGTGCAATATGCTTCTAATCATGCGCCAACAGGGCAGGAAGCTTATACACAGCAATATTCAAATGCGTCGAACAATAGTGCTGGATATCAGTCAAATTTAGCGGGTTCCAGACAGCTCAATAATGCATTGCAAAGTTATTTGGCGCCTTTACGTCAAACTGAGTCGTTAAATGATCCGGATACCGCATTGGCTGAACATATTCAGCAGAAAGTCGATGAGCATCCTTTGGGGATTGCCATTGCGCAATTGCATGGTATTTATATTTTGGCCCAAAACACCGAAGGTTTAATCATTGTTGATATGCATGCGGCACATGAGCGCATTGTTTTGCAACAAATGAAAACTGCTTGGGATAAACCTGAGTTTTGGACATCGCAGCAATTGCTGATTCCTAAAGTCGTCAGTATCAGTAGGATGCAAGCGATGCGCGTCGATGAGCTCAAAGAACAATTGGCACGCCTAGGTTTAGAAATAGATCAATATGGCGATGAGCAAGTTATTGTCCGAGGTGTTCCTGCCATTTTGCATAAAGCAGACTTTGATGCGCTGATTCCAGATTTATTAAATGATTTAGACCCAAGTGATCAGGTTGCAGGGTTACTACAAAAGCGCGATCAAATATTGGCAGGCATGGCCTGTCACGGCGCTGTACGCGCACACCGTATTTTAAGTCTATCTGAAATGAATGCATTACTGCGTCAGATGGAACAAACTGAATTTGCCAGCCAATGTAACCATGGACGTCCGACGTGGCGTGCGTTTCCATTGGCACAGCTAGATAAACTTTTTGCTCGGGGAGAGTAGTTTTACATGTCAAATCAATTGCCGGTCATCAACTTAATGGGACCAACTGCAAGCGGTAAAACCGCCTTGGCATGTGAATTATACGAGCAAGGTGGATTCGAATTAATTTCTGTCGATTCTGCTTTGGTTTTTCAGGATATGGATATTGGTACGGCCAAGCCGAGTAAAGCTGAGTTGGAGAAATATCCACATCATTTGATTGATATTATCAGTCCGCTAGAAGTGTATTCGGCAGCGAACTTTGTGGAAGATGCGTGTGTGCTGATTGATGATATGCATGCACGAGGTAAAACACCGATATTAGTCGGTGGTACAATGTTGTATTACAAGGCTTTATTGGAAGGGTTGTCTTCAAATTTACCAAGTGCAGACTATGCCGTACGTGCTGAAATTGAAGCCAAAGCTGAGTCGCAAGGTTGGGATGCTGTATATGCAGAATTGTGCAATGTAGACCCATTGGCAGGTGAAAAATTTAAACCGAGTGATAAGCAACGAATTATCCGTGCGCTCGAAGTTTTTAAGTTAACCGGTAAACCCATTACTCAGTTACAAGCTGAGCAACCTAAAAACGTACCATACCGATACAATTTTCATAATTACGCATTATTGCCCGACCGATTAGAATTACATGAGCGTATAGCTCGACGTCTAAAAATAATGTGGGAAATTGGATTTTTAAATGAAGTGAAAGCTCTCATTGAAAAATACGATTTAGATGGAAATTTACCCTCTATGCGCTCAGTTGGATATCGTCAAGCTTTAGATTTTTTGAAAAATAGTGATAAAAGTAGCGAAAAACAGCGTGAAATGGAGGATAAGGCACTTTTTGCAACACGACAACTTGCAAAACGTCAATATACTTGGTTAAGATCTTTGCAAGAAACGCATAAATTTACTACATATTTAACTGCGCAGCAGGCTCAAGAAGACTTGCGAAAGTGCTACGGATAAAGCAAAATTTACAGACTACCTTTTTGATAATTTTTAATTGAAAAGTAAAGGTAGCTTTTGCGCTGATTTTTATTATTTTTTGGAGTTATAACATGTCTAAAGGTCAAACTTTACAAGATCCGTTCTTAAATTCTCTCCGTAAAGAACGTATTCCAGTGTCGATCTTCCTTGTAAACGGTATTAAATTGCAAGGTCATATTGAATCTTTCGACCAATACGTTGTTTTATTAAAAAATACTGTAAGCCAAATGGTTTACAAACACGCTATTTCAACTGTTGTTCCAGCACGTAACCCACGTCCTGCTGGTGCTCCTGCTGGTGCTCAAGGCGCTGCCGGCTTCGGTGGTCAACAAGGCGGCTTCGGCGGTCAACAAGGTGGCTTCGGTGGCCAAGGCGGCTTTGGTGGTCAAGGTGGCTTCGGTGGTCAAGGTGGCTTCGGTGGCCAAGGTGGCTTCGGTGGTCAAGGTGGTTTTGGCTCTCAAGGTGGCTTCGGTGGTCAAGGTGGCTTCGGTGGTCAAAGTGGTTTCGGCGGTCAAAATGCTGGTTTTGATGGCGAAACTAAATTTGAAGATGCTCAAGACGACGAAAACAACAATCGTTAATTGAGTTAAAAAAACCTCCCAAATGGGAGGTTTTTTTTGCCTATAAAAAGAGTAGATGGTTTAAATACTGGTTTTTTAATAATTACTACAACTAATAATTACTACAACGCTGAATAATGATAAGAATCGACATAAAAAACCAGCCGAAGCTGGTTTTTTGTTTATTCACTTATTTCTTTTTACGATCTAGAGCAGGGTCTTTAATTTCAACATAGGCATTGTTGCGTATTTCACGTAACCAGCTGTCCAGTTCAGTGTCAAATTGACGCTCACCTAAAATCTGACGTGCCATACGTTCTTGTACTTCATGTGTCATGTCTTGTTGACGTGTATCTGTTACTTGCAGGATGTGCCAACCAAACTGAGATTGGAAAGGTTTGCTGATTTCACCTTTCGCTGTTGATTTCATCATTGCTTCAAATTCTGGAACCATAACACCTGGGCTAACCCAACCTAAACTACCACCATTGGCAGCAGAACCAGTGTCATTCGAGAATGTTGAAGCCAAGACCGCAAAATCTTCACCCTTTTGCAGGCGATTATACAAGTTGTCGATCATTTGCTTGGCATTTTCAGGACTCACGACCTCAGATGGTTGAATCAGGATATGGCGAGTTTGGTATTGAGGAACAATGGCTTTTTGTTCGCCACTTTTACGGTCGACCAATTTTAAAACATGAACGCCATCACGTACTGAAATTAGTTCAGTGGTTTGACCAACTTGCAAAGGTGCTACACGTGCAGCAAGTTCATCTGGAATATCAGATAAGTTGCGGAAGCCCATATCGGCACCGTCAACTTTAATGTCTTTGGTACTGTATTTGCTAGTAATCGCTTTAACATCGTTGCTTGCTGCAAGTTCTTTACGAATTTCTTCGGCGATTTTAACGGCATTATCACTGCTAGCTACGCGTACATGTAAGACATGAACTTGATTACCTAACGCAGCTTGACCTTGTGGTGAGCTTAAGAAGTTTTTCACATCTTGGTCACTGATTTGAATGCGAGAAGTGACCAACTGTTGGCGTAGACGTTGTAAAGCGATGTCTTCAGCGATACGTGCACGTAAACCTGCATAGGTATTTGGTGCAACAGCATCTAATTTTTGCTGAAACGCTTCTAAGCTTGGAGAACCTGCGTCTTTTGCAACTTTAAGTACAGCTTCGTTAAGTGATTTTTCATCCGCTTTGACATTATATCGTTTAACTTGTTCAAGCTGTGCTTGGCGCGAAATCAGCTGTTCTAAAGCTTGTTGCTGCAAGTATTCAGTCGGTGGGACGGTTTGTTTTTTTGCTTGAAATTGGTGAGTGATCTCGGCAATGCTTTGATCAAGATCACTACGTAGAATCACGCTATTGTCAACGACAGCTACAATTTCATCTTTAGGTTGCGCAGCAGCAAATACAGATACAGAAGTCGATAGGCAAAGTGCCAAGGCTGACGCTTTAAAAATTTGTTTTAACTGTTTTGTCTTCATTAACGTTCTGTCCAAGATTGATTAATATTGTTAAAACCCAACACTCGGTTTTCAAGCAAAGAGGTTAATTTATTGTTGAAGCCACCCAAACCTTTTAGGGTGAACTCCGCCATAATGGCACGTTTTGGTTTAACATCTGAAGATGTTACATCATCTAAATCGTTATAGTACGAACGACCATAAACTGAAACACCCCAGCAGCATGACTCGTAGTTCACGCCAAGTAAATATTCACGCGCAATACTGTTGTCGAGGTCATATTGTGCATGACCGATAATACGCCAGTTATTGTGAATAGGTTGAATAAACGATGCTACTGCTTGGTCATAGCTGTCTTGGCGGTTCGGAATGTCTTTACGATAGAAATAACCGACATTGTATAAATTGCCTTTATTTCCTGTGTAATACATTTGAATATCGCGCTGAGCATTATCACCATTCGCCATCCATGCTGAATTGGCATTCACACTGATGCTGTCAGATAGTTGGCTAGAAATGCTCACGACAGGGCCAGTATGGCGTTCGGTATCAAATTTATCAGAGACGTTGTTCAGTGTGACACGACGGTCTTCAAAATAGAAACTTTGACCAACGCTAGCTTTTAAACGCTCAAGACCAACATCATCAAATAAACTATAGCTCAAGCCTAGAGATGCGAAGTTGTTGTCTTCTAAACGGTCATTACCGTAGAAACGACGTGGGCTAAATAACTGGTCATAGTTAATTGACGCTGTGGTTGAGTCAAAGTTCGGGTTAGTGTCTTGGTTTTTGTATGGAGAATACGCATAGAAGAAGCGTGGCGTTAAGGTTTGTAGATAACGACCTTCGCGCTCCATCACAAGACCCGCATCTAAAGTAAATTGCGGTACAATGACCGATTTACTTTCACTACTAGAGTAATTGTTATTTGTATTGGCGCGATCAACAGTATCTTGGTCATAAATCGTGTTGACGTTACGAATAGACACTTCTGGGATTACAAAAGACCATGGGTTGCGATAGTTATAACGCACACTAAAGTCGTTATAAATACGCGCGCCGCTTGGCTCATACATTGTCGCATCACCATTGTTTTGCGGAATATTATCGCCACTTAGGTTTTTTTTAAAATAAGCCGTATCGTTGTTAAATTCGTACTGTAAGCCGAGCGGATTACCAGTCTTGTAGTTCAGTAGGAATTGCGGCAAACGCGCATACGGACGGTCTTCATCACTGACAGTTTTATCCAGTGTTTGGAAGTCTTCAACTTTGAGCTGTGCTTTTAGCCCAGGGATACCATTTTTATAATTGAGTTCCCATGCGCGGCGTAAGTTCAGGTCAGTTTTTGAGTTTGGATTATTGTTGAGATCTGAGAAATAGTCTTTATCAGATGCATAGTTGTATTCTAGATTGGTCGTAAATTGATCGTTAATTTTCCAGTTATGGAGGAAATGTAAGTCTTTACGATCTTGATCATCATACTTTTGGTCGGATGGTAAATAACCACCCCACACCATCCCTGAACCAAAGTTTTTGGTCAAATAACGGAATTCACCTTCCATCATTGCACCACGGTCTGCGATATAACGCGGCGTTACCGTAGCATCATAGTTTGGTGCAAGGTTTAGGTAAACTGGTACTGCAAGTTCAATACCGCCATCATTGGTAAAGCCAAAGCTTGGGGTCAAAATACCTGTGGTACGACGGTCATCAATCGGGAAGTTGAAATAGGGCACAGCCATCACAGGTACGTTTTTTACATATAATGTTGTACCTTTGGTTTCACCGCGGCCAGTTTCTTGATTCAGCTTAATTTTGTCTGCTTGAATTTTCCACGTTGGTTTTTCATCAGGTGGACAAGTGGTATAAACAGCGTTTTCTAATTCGAGTGTTTCGGTTGAAGTACGTGAAATTTTCTCAGCACGACCATGCGCATGCTGCTGTTCAGCAATAAAGAAGCTGTTATTTAAATCACCCTGTTGGGTTTTTAAATTGTAATCAATTGAATCGCTTTGAGAAATCAGCCCAGACTGTGCCATTTGCACGCGGCCAGAAGCATTGGCGTAGGTTTGGGTTTTATCAATTTTGATTTGATCGGCACGAATTTGACGACCTTCTTGGTCAATCAGAACATTACCTTCAAGAATGGAGTCGCCATTCGGGTCAAAATGACCATAGTCTGCGGTAATGGTTGAGGTTGCATCTTCAGGTGCGACTGCTTTCGTTGTTGGAGCAACTGGGGTAATCCAAGTGCCTGTACAAAACGCAGAACTTAATTGATTGGTGTTGCGAATCTGTGCTTCAGGTGCAGATTTATCGACATAATATTGTTCGAAGAACTGCTGCCCAGGGTAAGCTTCTGAAATGTTTTGTTTGAGTTGTTCTGTATCGTCATCCGTAGACGGGTTTGAAACAGGTGCTGCATAGCTTGGTAACGAGCTACCACATAGAAGGGTTAAGATCGCAGTCGCTAAAGGATTAAATTTAAACTGATGCTTCATTTGTCTCATTAACCAGGTATGCTTAATCGCAATTAATTATTGTCGCATCATAGAGAAAAAGTTGATAAGTAGCTACACTTAGCACTTTAAAAACTCAGCCTGTATTAGAATTTATCGCAAATGAATACACAACGTGAACAATTGATACAAACATGGATTTCATCTGTACTCGGTTCAGATCAATTTGAAATTAACTTCTTAGCAGGCGATGCAAGCTTCCGTCGTTATGCACGAATCAAATTGAATAATAAAACATTTATGTTCATGGATGCACCACCAGAAAAAGAAGATTGTGGTCCTTTTGTGTCGATTGATGAATTTTTTGATGCACATGGCGTGCGTGTACCGCATATCGTGGCCAAAGACCTTGATCAAGGCTTCTTATTGTTAGAAGATTTTGGTGATGTTTTGTTGTCGACATTGTTAAATGATCAAACAGTAGACGCACATTATGCTCAAAGTTTTAAACAGTTGATTCAATTACAGTCAATTGATGGTACTGCTCATTTTCCTGCATATGCCTATGAAAAGCTGATTTCTGAAATGGAGCTGTTAACCGAGTGGTTATTGCCATCTCTACAAGTGCAGCCAACTGCAGAAGAATCGGCACTCATTAAACGTACCTTTGCTATCTTAGCCAATGCTGCATTGGCTCAGCCTCAAGTGATTGTGCATCGTGATTTTCATAGCCGTAATTTGATGGTACTTGATGGTGAGCAAGATCAGGGTGTGATTGATTTTCAAGATGCTGTGATTGGTGCAGATACTTATGATTTGATCTCAATCACACGTGATGCCTATGTACAGTGGAATGCAGATCGTGTTTATGCATGGTTTAAGACGTTCTATGATTTGCTACCTGCATCGGCAAAAGAAGGTCGTAGCTTTGAGCAATTCAAACAAGACGCAGACCTCATGGCGATTCAACGTCATATCAAAATTTTAGGTATTTTTGTGCGCTTATTTGAGCGTGATGGTAAGTCAGGTTATCTCAAAGATTTGCCGCGCGTGATGTGGTATTTACTTGAAGAAAGTAAACCGTATGCAGAATTACAACCTTTTATGCAATTTATTCAGGCTAAAGTATTGCCGAAATTTGAAGCCAAATACGGCACTTATGAGGTTGTTGCATAATGAAAGCCATGATTTTAGCGGCGGGTCTCGGAAATCGGATGCGCCCTTTAACATTGTATAAGCCAAAGCCTTTGCTTGAAGTGGGTGGAAAACCACTGATTGTTTGGCATATAGAAAAGCTAAAAAAAATAGGTGTCACTGAAATCATCATCAATTCTGCATGGCTTGCAGATATCCTGATTGGTACTTTAGGTGATGGTTCGCAGTTTGGTGTAGATATTCGTTGGACACGTGAAGCGGAAGGTTTGGAAACAGCTGGTGGCATTATTAATGCTTTACCTTTGCTTGGAACAGAACCGTTTATTTTAGTCAATGGTGACGTTTGGACGACTTACGATTTTTCAGCCTTGCTCAATGTTGAGCTAAAAGATGATTTGGCACACTTAGTTTATGTGACTAACCCAACGCAACATCCAAAGGGTGATTTTATCTTGGATGCAGGGCGTAGTTATACCTTTGAGCAAGAACATACAGGCGAGGCGCTCACCTATAGTGGGATCGCGGTCATTCATCCAAATATGTTTGATGGATTGGAAGCTGGCAAGCGTCCGCTCGCACCTTTATTGAAACAAGCTATGTTGGATGGAAAAATTTCTGCAGAGAAAATGCAAACTGCGTGGGTTGATGTTGGCACACCTGAGCGTTTAAGTGATCTAGATCTACAGATTCGCCAAGGCATGTACGATTAAGTGCATATTCGCTAAGCGTTAGCTACTGTTCCACGGCTTAGAAATCGGTATACTTCAGTTAATTTTTATTGAGATGTCTTCTTTATGCATCCTTTTTTTCAAGACTTAAAGCAAGGTAGTCAAAAGCTTGGCTTAGATTTGAGTGAAGAAGCATTAAATCTATTGCTGAAATACCAAGATGCCCTAGTGCTGTGGAACAAAGCGTATAACTTGACTGCTATTCGTGATCCTAAAGAAATGTTGGTTAAGCATTTATTGGATAGCTTAAGTATCCTAAATGATTTGCCTGCAGGTCGTTTATTGGATATCGGTACGGGTGGTGGCATGCCGGGCATGATCATTGCACTGTGTCAGCCTGAACGTGAATGTGTGCTTTTAGATGCCAACGGTAAAAAAATTCGATTCTTAAAACAATTTATTGCTGACTTAAAACTAAAAAATGTCATTGCGGTACAAACACGTGTCGAAAATGAAGACAGCATTCATGAACTGGGTCAGTTTGATGTGATTACCAGCCGTGCTTTTGCATCGTTAACGGATTTTGTGGATGCGTCTAAACCGTATATGCATGCGCAAAGTATTATCGCGTCGATGAAAGGCTTAATTCCTGAAGAAGAAGTTGAAACACTAAAAAGTGATTTCAAGATTGATATCGTTGCATTAAAAGTTCCACGACTTGATGAGCAGCGTCATTTAATTTTTCTTAAACGTATTTAAAATTTTCAAAGGACTGGGGTTACCATGGCTCAAATTATTGCGATTGCAAACCAAAAGGGTGGCGTAGGTAAAACCACAACGGCTGTGAACTTGGCTGCATCTTTAGCCATATTAAAAAAACGAGTTTTACTTGTGGACATGGATTCACAAGGCAATGCCACGATGGGTTCGGGCATTCAAAAAAATGATTTGTTGTATTCAGTCACGGATGTCTTACTTGGTGAAGTGCCGATTGAAACCGCTATTTATAAAGCAGAAGTGGGCTATAAAGTTTTAGGTGCAAACCGTGACTTAGCTGGCGTTGAGCTTGCAATTGCAGATCAAGACGGTCGTGAGTTTATTTTACGTGAAGCATTGGCAAGCGTCGAAAAAGACTTCGACTATATTATTGTCGATTGTGCACCAAGTTTAAGTTTGATCACTGTCAATGCCCTTGCAGCTGTACGTGCTGTGCTTATTCCAATGCAGTGTGAATATTATGCCCTAGAAGGTTTGGCTGACCTAACCCAAACCATTGACCGTATTCAGCAAGCTTTAAACCCAGATCTAGAGATCGTGGGTGTGCTGCGTACCATGTACGATGCGCGTAATGCCTTAACACGTGATGTGTCTGCTGAGCTTGAACAATACTTCGGTCAGAAACTTTATGACACGGTCATTCCGCGTAATATTCGTTTGGCTGAAGCGCCTGCGCACGGTTTACCAGTGATTTATTTTGAAAAAAGCTCGAAGGGTGCAGTTGCTTATTTGAACTTGGCAGCTGAGATGTTAAAAAAAACCAAAGTAAAAAAAGGAACTAAAGCATGACCGTAAAAAAACGCGGACTGGCTAAAGGTCGTGGTCTGGATGCCTTACTCGGCTCAATCCAAAAAGAAAAACTACAGCTCGAAGCAAAAGCTTTAGATCATGGACAGTTAAAACAAATTGATGTGCATTTATTGAAACGTGGTGAGTATCAACCGCGTCGTTTCATTAAAGAACAAGATTTACAAGAACTTGCTGCATCGATTGAAAAGCATGGTGTCATGCAACCAATCGTGATTCGTCCTGTCGAAGATGAAAAGCATCCCTACGAAATTATTGCAGGTGAGCGTCGTTGGCGTGCGGCTCAGCTTGCGGGTTTAACCGAAGTTCCAGCCATTGTTCGTGAGTTGAGTGACCAAGTTGCCATTGCTTTGGCATTGATTGAAAACATTCAACGTCAAGATCTGAACCCAATCGATCAAGCCATGGCTTTGCAACGCTTCCATGACGAGTTCGGTTTAAGTCATCAAGAGATTGCTGACACGGTCGGTAAAGCACGTACCACGATTAGTAACTTGCTACGCCTCTTGTCTTTAGCGGATCAAGTCAAAGACTTTATGCAGCAAGGTTTGCTCGATATGGGGCATGCACGTGCGATCTTGACGTTAAAAGCCAAAGATCAGCTTAAAGTTGCTGAAATGGTGATTGAAAAAAGTATGTCTGTACGTCAAACCGAACAATTTGTTCGTGATTTGAATGCACCAAAACAACAAAAAGCTAAACCAATTGTTTCATCAGACATTCAACAACTGACACAACGTCTCTCTGATCGTTTCAGTGCAGACGTGAAAATTGATCATAATAAACAAGGGAAAGGCAAGCTGGTGATTAGCTACCATACTCTTGAAGAGCTAGATGGCATTTTAAATATTTGTCTAGCTGAATAATTTTTAAATTCGATTTATTGGGGAAAATCAAATGTGGGAATTAGTCAAAGCGGGCGGGTGGTTAATGATCCCGCTCGTCATTTGTTCGATCTTTACGGTAGCCATTACCATTGAGCGCTTTATTCGTTTAAAGAAATCAATGGTGTTACCAAAAGACTTGATGATGAATGTAAACACATCGGTGAAAGATGTGGTGCAGCAGCTAAAGCAAAGTCCAACTTTACAACAAAGTACATTGGGTCGTGTATTGGGCGCAGGTTACGCTAGTAAAGATCAAAACGAGCAATATGCACGTGCGCAAATGGAAGTCACAGCGTCACAAGAAATTGGTTATTTAGAAAAAAATATCAACTTTTTGGGCACTTTAAGCGCTGTTGCACCTTTACTAGGTTTGTTGGGTACGGTGATCGGTATTATTGAAGCATTCTTAATGATTGATATAGGCACCAATAGTGATCCAGTGTTGATGATGCCGGGTATTTCTAAAGCCTTGATTACCACTGCTGCCGGTATGTTAATTGCTGTACCTGCATTATTTGCACATCGCTATTTCCAACGTTTGGTTCAGGAATATGTGGCTGAGTTAGAACAGCAGTCGACGTTATTTCATGCCGCTTTGTTTTATAAAAAAACACCTGAAGTAGAAAGTCAGGACATTCAGAAAGCCAGCTGAGTGGAGACTGCGCATGAAATTTAAACGTCGTCAGGTTGAAGATATTCATATCAACCTCACACCGATGATTGACTGTTTGATGTTCATTTTGGTGTTCTTGTTGCTCTCGACCACCTTTAACCAGATGAGTCGAATGAACCTGACTTTGCCAGATGCACAGGGTGTTCCACCTAAAAACTATGATCAAAAGATTGAAGTTGTGGTGGATTCAACAGGACATTATTCTGTCAATGGTCAGTCATTGGCGAGTAAAGAAGTCTCTGATTTGAATACTGCAATTAAACAGACAGCCAATGATCGTCGTGATTTAATGTTCGTGATTGCAGCAGATGCAAAAGCAACACATCAAGATGTGATCCGGGTGATGGATGTTGCAGGTCAACTTGGATTTGTGAATATCAACATCAGTACCAAAGTTCCAACTCGAGGTTATTAGTGAAGCACGATTTTAAGGTCTATTTACGCCTATTAAGTTATTTAAAACCTTTTTGGGGAATCGGCCTGCTGGTTTTGCTTGGTTTCGGTATTAATGCTGCGACAGAAGTTTCTGTCGCAAAATTATTGGAACGCATTATTGAAGCCATTCAAAACAAAGATCAAAGCTTTACAACCTTATTTCCACTCTTGGTGGTTTTATTGATGTTCTTCCGTGGTCTCGGTTTGTTCATGGGGGGATATTTTACCGCAGTGATTTCTCGAAACTTAATTTTTAATATTCGTCAGCAAGTATTCGCAAAACTCATGCGTTTGCCTTCGCAATATTATTTAGATAATTCGAGCGGTCATATCACTGCAAAAATTATGTATAACGTTGAACAGTTGACGGCGGCATCGTCTGAGTCACTGAAAACGATTGTACAACAGGGTCTGATTACCATCGCATTATTGGGTTATTTGCTCTATACCAATTGGCGTTTAACCCTGTGTATTTTGATTTTTGGCCCAATTATTGGTCTGATCATCCGTAAAGCGTCCAAGCGGATGCGTAAATTATCCATGCAAGTACAAAGTACCATGGGTGATGTTAACCATGTGGTGCAAGAGACAGTACAAGGCAACTTGGTAGTGAAGGGCTTTGCAGGGCAAGATTATGAACAAAAACGTTTTTATGAAAGCTCAATGGAGAACTTACGCCGCGGCTTAAAAATGGTTGTGGTGCAGCAACTCAATAGCCCAATTGTTCAGCTGATTATGTCGATCGCGCTCAGTATCGTGATGTATATCGCGCTACGCCCAGAGATTTTACAAGATACAACAGCGGGTGAGTTTGTTGCCTATATCACTGCCGCAGGTATGCTGAGTAAGCCGATTAAAACCTTGACGGATGTCAATGAAAAACTACAACGAGGCATGGCAGCAGCTTATTCAGTTTTTGAATTGCTAGATATGCCTGAAGAAGTGAATAACGGCACGCTGAAGCCTGCTTTGAAAGGTGATGTCGAATTTAAAAATGTCAATTTGATCTATGCTGATGGTCACCATGCGATTCATGACTTCAATTTAAAAGTTAATGCAGGGCAAACCGTTGCATTGGTTGGGCGTTCAGGTGCAGGTAAAACTTCATTGGTCAATCTGTTGGTGCGTTACCAAGAGGTGTCATCAGGACAATTGTTGCTAGATCAGCATGATATTCACGACATAGAACTCAATAGCTTGCGTACTCAGATTTCGATGGTCAATCAGCAAGTGGTTTTGTTTAACCGTACAGTACGTGAAAATATCGCTTATGGTCAGCTCGAGCATGCAACAGATGAGCAAGTCATTGCTGCTGCCAAAGCTGCATTTGCACATGATTTTATTATGGATTTACCGCAAGGTTATGACACACCATTGGGTGCCCAAGGTTTAAATCTATCTGGTGGTCAACGTCAACGGATTGCGATTGCGCGTGCGATTTTGAAAAATGCACCGATCTTAATTTTAGATGAAGCGACAAGTGCGCTAGATAACGAATCTGAATTTTTCATTCAGCAAGCATTTGACGCTGCGATGCAAGATCGTACCACGATCGTGATTGCGCATCGTTTATCGACCATTGAAAATGCAGACTGTATTGTAGTGATGGATAAAGGGCGTATTATTGAACAAGGTTCGCATACAGAATTGATGGCACAACGTGGTGCATATTACCAACTTCATCAGCGTAATTTTGAGGAAAATTAAGTCATGTCTTTTGCACAATTGATTCAGGATGCTTGGAATGAACAGGCAAAGTGGCTCATTGTGTTTAGACCTTTGTCATGGCTTTATCGTGGCGGATTTTTACTTAATAAAAAACTCTATCAATCAGGTATTAAGCAAAGCTATAAAGCGCCTATTCCAGTCATGGTCATTGGAAATATCACAGTGGGTGGGAGTGGCAAAACCCCCTTGCTCATTCACTTGGTCAGTTATTTAAATAGCTTAAACCTGCGTGTTGGTGTGATCAGTCGTGGCTATGGTGGTCAAGGACCATTTCCGGCTTATGTCGATTTAGACTCGACGGCTGAAATCGTGGGTGATGAACCGAGCTTAATCGTTCAGTCTACAGGTGTGCCAATGGCGGTCGGTCCAAATCGCCAGCAAAGTATTGAGCTGCTACTATCCAAGCATGAATTGGATTTGATCATCTGTGATGATGGTTTGCAGCATTGGGCGCTTCAACGTCAGTTGGAGTGGATCGTACTGGATAATAACCGTGGTTTAGGCAATGAAAAATTATTACCCGAAGGTTATTTGCGTGAACCGAAAAAGCGTCTTGCCAGTGGAACGGTCATTGAGCATTCAGCAGATCCAAGTTCTCCACTGAATATGCACCTAGAAGCGGCGCAGCCTTATTTGCTCAATAAAGATCTTGTGACGACATTTGATGCAAACAAAGATTTCTATGCTGTGGTGGGTATCGGATTTCCGCAACGATTTTATAAAACCTTAGAAAATATGGGGATTCATCAATTTCAATGTCATGAATTTCCAGATCATTATGAATATGAACTGAGTGATTTGCAGTTTGAAGATGCCAATCCCATCATTACCACTGAAAAAGATGCAGTTAAAATTTTAGCGATCCTCAAAAATAATCCAGATTTTAAAAGAGAAATATGGGTTGTTCCTGTAGATGCAGTGTTATCACCTGCGTGTTATGAAACTTTGCATGCACAGTTGAAACAACTGGGTCTGAAACTTCCCGAAGGCATTTAATTTATGAAACATATTGTTATTCCTGCACGTTTTTCAAGTTCACGTTTACCAGGTAAGCCATTGCTTGAAATTCATGGCCGTCCGATGATTTTACGTGTGGTTGATCAAGCCAAAAAAGTTGCAGGATTCGATGACCTTTGTGTTGCTACAGATGATGAACGTATTGCCGCAGTGTGTCGTGCGGAAGGGGTTGATGTGGTATTGACTTCTACAGAGCATCCATCTGGGACAGATCGTTTAAGTGAAGTTGCACGCATCAAAGGTTGGGCAAGTGATGACATTATTGTCAATGTGCAGGGCGATGAACCTTTGCTTCCCGCTCAATTGGTAAAACAAGTTGCACAATTACTCGTTGATCAGCCGACATGTTCAATGTCGACACTCTGTGAGCCGATTCATAGTCTGGATGAGTTTCAACGTGACAGTATCGTCAAAGTGGTGATGTCAAAGCACAATCAAGCGCTGTATTTCAGTCGTGCGACTATTCCTTATGACCGTGATGGTGCAAAGCAAGTAGAACAAACCTTGCATGATCAAGCCTTTCGTCATTTAGGACTTTATGCATACCGCGTAAAACTGCTACAAGAATATGTCACTTGGGATATGGGTGTACTAGAAAAATTAGAAAGCCTTGAACAATTACGCGTTTTGGAAAATGGTCACCGTATTGCCATTGCTGTGGCAGAAGCGAATCTTCCACCGGGCGTAGACACTCAAGCTGACCTTGATCGTTTGAACCAAATGGATGTTTCAAACTTCGAATAAGGTTAAACGATTTATGCAAAATGACATTGTGGCGCAAGTGTACCCTTGGCAGCAAAATACATGGAATACATTAACCAGCCGTTTTCCACAACTGGGGCATGGCGTGCTTTTGTATGGCAAAAAAGGCTGTGGTAAAGAGGCATTTACAAAACAATTTCTTGCTTGGGTGCTGTGTCAAAAACGTGATGAGCGAACTGAGCCATGTGGTGAGTGTGGGAGTTGTCAGTGGTTAAAGTCAGATACACATCCAAATTTTGTCCACATCAGTACAGATGAAGACAATAAAAAGCAAAATGCCAAAATTAAAATCGAAAAAATTCGTGATTTATTGCCCTTTGTACAACAAACCGTGGATGGTTGGCGAGTTGTGTTGATTGAGCCTGCTGAAGCATTAAACATTGCGTCATCGAATGCTTTGTTGAAGACACTGGAAGAGCCGGGCGAACGGATTGTGATTATGTTGTTGGCAGAGCATTATTTGAAATTGCCAGCAACAATTCGTAGTCGAATGCAGCACTATGCATTGGATCGTATCGAACCAGAACAATCACAACTTTATTTACAGCAGCATTTGCCCGATAGTGGTGAAACTCAGCGCAAAGTTCTCATGAACTTAGCCAGTCAAATGCCATTACAAGCGATTTCATTGGCAAGTAGTGAATGGTTAAATATGCGCCAAGAATTTCTACAAGATTGGCAAAAACTTGTGACACAAAAAAACATGCCGATGGCAATTGCGACCAAGTGGAATAAAGCACTGAGTTTTAGTGATTTTAGTCAAATGTTTGAATACTTGTTGTCCGATATAATTTGTGTCAAGCTAAATCAATCCATAAAAAATATAGATTTGGATTTTGGAGTGTTGGCAGAGCAATATTCGCTCGAAACACTCTTTGGGATTTATACAGAATTACAGCAGTCTAAGCGGTTCATCGAGCAGAACGTACAGGGGAATCTGGTCGTAGATGAGCTTTGCATCAAACTGATGAATGTTTAATTAAGGGGAAACATCATGCAACCACGTATGGGCGGGATTGTTCACGCTAATATTCCAGATGTGGAAACACTTTTTGCGAGCTACATGCCTTATGTCGTTGGTGGCGGTTTATTTGTACCATCAAAGCAAGCTGTGAAAATGGGTGATGAGGTTTTCTTATTGGCGACTTTGCCTGAACAAAGTATAAAAATTCCTTTGACAGGGAAAGTGATTTGGATTTCGCAAAAGCAAAATGGCATTAAACCACAAGGCTTTGGAATTCAATTAAGCGGCGAAAAAGGCGTTTATTTCAAAACAGAAGCAGAACGTTTACTTGCAGGGCTTAAATCTGAGGGGCGTAGAAGTTACACTATGTAGTTACAACAGTGAAGACTTGTAGGTACATATTGTGTTTGTAGATACCCATTGCCATTTAACCATGCTTGACTTAAGCCCTTATGAGGGTAATTTAGATCTTGCATTGGATCAGGCTCGTCAAGCCGGGGTCTCAAAATTTATGAGTATCTCGGTTGATCTAGATGACCATATCGAACTTTCAAAAATTGCATCACGTCATGCTGATGTGGGTTATTCCGTTGGGGTGCACCCATGTGAAGATCCTGCAACGATGGCTCGGGCAACAGAAGAATATCTCATTGAATTAGCACAACCTGAAAAGGTTTGGGCGATTGGTGAAACAGGGCTGGACTATTTTCATAGTACCGACTTTGTTGCAGAGCAAAAAGAATGTTTTGCCCGCCATATTCGCGCATCGCAAGCCGTGAAAAAACCGGTGGTTGTACATACTCGTTCTGCAAAGCATGATACGGTGGATATTATCCGTGCAGAGAAATCTACTCACGGTATTTTGCATTGTTTTACTGAAGATTGGGAAACGGCAAAAGCTGTCTTAGATTGTGGTTATTACGTGTCATTTTCAGGCATTGTTTCTTTTAAAAATGCACAAGATTTGCGTGATGTGGCCAAGCAAGTGCCACTGGATCGCGTGCTGATTGAAACAGATAGCCCATACCTTGCACCGATGCCCTATAGAGGAAAGTCTAATGAACCAAAATACGTTCCTTATGTAGCCAAAGCCTTAAGTGATGTATATGATAAGTCAATTGAAGAGATGGCTTTCATTACAATGCAAAACTTTGAAAATCTCCTCAATCTTAAGTAAATAATTTGAATTGATATAAGAGTAAGAGAGTATAGGGTGAAGATGGATCGTCAAGCTCAGTTTAGAGCAAGAGAGGCATTAATTTTCCAAGTGGCAGAGCAGCTGCTATTGGAAAATGGCGAAGCAGGGATGACACTAGATGCGCTAGCGGCAGAACTCGACTTGGCAAAAGGGACGTTATATAAACATTTTCAAAGTAAAGATGAACTATATATGTTGCTCATTATTCGTAATGAACGCATGTTATTGGAAATGATTAAAGACACCGATAAAGCTTTTCCTGAACACCTTGCTTTCTTTATGTTGCATCACTTACATCACCCAGAACGTACTGTGTTGTTTCACCAAATTGAAGAGCGTTTATCGACAACGGGTGTGGGTATTCAGCACTTGTTTAGTGAACTATATCAGGTACGCAAACAGCGTCTAAGATTGATCATCCGTATGACTGAGCGTTATTTGGAGTCGATTCAAAGTAGCATGCCAGTACGTGATTATCTTGCTTCGATTTGGTCACTTACACATGGCGCTGCAGCAATTTTGAATTCAAGTTTTTATCAGCGTTATTTGGGTTCAAGAGACACCTTGCGGGTTGCTTATATTGATCAAGCCTTGGCCTTACCAAAACAAGTGCATGCGGTTGCTCAGTTCGCTTAAAGGCTGCTTATGAAAATAGCATCACTATCATCGGTTCGTGGCTTCACCCTCGTAGAATTGATGGTGGTGATTGTGATTATGGGCATCATGGCCTCATTGGTGCTTTTGAATATCGGTGGAACAGATCAACGCAAAGCCATGCAAGCACGCGAAGTGTTTGTGATGGATCTGAAACGAATTTTACGCGATGCAAATGATCAAGCTTTGATATTGGCCTTACAGCAAAACGCTGGAACGGATGTCAACACGCAAAGCTATGCGGTACAAGAATATTTACCAGAACAAAAACGTGTAGAAAATAGTATTTTAAATCAGAATAATAAATGGCAAAACTATAAAGATTTTGAAACCCGAGTATTACCTGAAAATGTCTCTTTTACGATTCAGCCTTTAGATCAGCAGTATCCAAATGCCAATAATGATGATTTGTTAAATACCAATGCACCCAAGTTGATTTGGTTGGGCAATGGTGAGGTAAAGCCTGTGCGTATACAGTTTTATTTTGAAGAACGTCCCATTGGTAATGAAATCGAAATCGATCATTTAGGGAAAGTTAATGCGGGCTAAAGGGTTTACGCTACTTGAAGTCATGGTGGCATTGGCGATTTTTGCGACTGCGGCAATGGCTTTGTCTAATGTTGCGATGCAATATACACAGTCGACAGCACACGCAATTTTAAGAAATAAAGCACAATTTGTCGCGTTGAATGAAATCGCTAAGATGGAAATCAATCGTGAATGGATGACGGGTACTGCATCTAAACAAGTCACTGAACAAGGCGAACAATGGCAAATTGACAAAAAAGCCCAAGCCACCATTAGTCCAAATGTACAACGGATTGATATCCAAGTGAGTTTGATGAATGCTGAAACAGGCGATGTTGAAGCAGGGATTAGCAGTTTGGTGTTCTTTAACTATAAGGCTCCGTTGGATGAAAATAATAACTAGAAAAAAACGTACATCTCAAGATATGCCTGTGCTTGTACAGCAAGGAATGAAGAATCAAGCAGGATTTACCTTAGTTGAGCTTTTGGTTGCGATTGCTATTTTCGCAGTGCTGTCTGCTTTGGGTTGGAAGGTTTTTGATTATGTCTCGAAAGTGAAGGAACGAAACGCAACCCATGAGGCAAGGCTGAGTCAGTTGCAAGATGCCCATCAGCAAATTCTCAGAGACACAGTACAAGCTGTGCCCTTAACTGCCAATATTAATGGAGATATTCAACCAGCGTTAGTATTGCAAAATGGCCGATTTAATTTCAGTAAGACAGGTGTCACTGATCCATTAAATCAGGGCATTGCACCTGACGAGCGAGTGGAATATCAATACAAAGCTGATGAAAAAAAATTGTATCGGCTAAAATTTAAAAATCTCAACCAAACGGGGCATGATCAGCCAGATTCGAGTGTTTTACTGGATAATATTGAACAATATAAAATCACGGTACTCAATCCAAGTGAGTTGGACAGTTGGCCAGATTCAGCTGCAGATATGAATAATGAAAAAACCATACAACTGTTACCACGCGGCATTAGGATGCAACTCACAGTCGATGGGACAGACTATGAATGGCTATTCAGTTTGTTAAATACTGATTTTTTATTGGATAAAAATAAGAATGGTTAACGGTCAGGTTGTGGGGTCATTTGAAGTTCGGAGTTGCGTATGAAACAGCAACGCGGCATCGCTTTGTTAACTATCCTGATGATGGTAGCTTTGGCAACCATAGTTGCAGCAGGCATCGCAAAACAACAAGCCAATACTTCTGAAAATACCGCTTATGTGATGCGCCAAAATCAGTCGTTGTTATATGCGAAAAGTGCCGAAGCATTTTTTGCTGAACTTTTGGTGAATGATGCCGAAAATGCAGGGCAGGTGGATCACCTCCAAGAAAATTGGGCTCAGCCTATGCCAGCCTTTCCAGTGGAAGGTGGAACTGTTGCAGGTGTGCTCCAAGACGAATCTGGAAAATTTAACCTTAATAGCTTGGTTTCAGAAGAGGGTGTGGTAAATGACAAAGCAAAGCTATGGTTTGAAAAAATATTGCAGCGTGTTGGTTTACCCGCAGAATTAAGTCAAGCCGTGATTGATTGGCAAGATGAAGATGATGAGACCTCTGGCCCGATGGGAGCAGAGCTGGCGTACTATCGTGGTTTAAATAATGCGGCACTACCGCCAAATGCAAAATTCCATAGTGTGGAAGAACTGAAATCAGTCCGTGGTTTTGAAGGTGCTCAATATAAACTGATTGCGCCCTATGTGAGTAGCTTGCCCTCGCATGAAACAACGGTAAACATTAATACCGCTCCTGCATTTTTGTTAGCGACTATGGATGATCGTTTAGATGTCAATGCCGTTGAGCAAGCTTTGCAACAAAAAGCTGCCAAATTTGAACATTTCGAAAATATCAATGATTTATGGGCAATGGAGCCATTTGCACAGGTGAGCACAGAAAATCGGGAAGTTTTAAATTCACAATTGGGTGTGCAGTCGAACTATTTTAAAGCGCAAATTGAAATTATTTTAAATGAAAGAAAGCGTCAATTTACCAGTGAGTTAGTGCGAAAAGATAAAGATGTATATGTGGCTTTTCGCAGTATGGCGCCATTTTAGGTCTTAAATATCGCTAAATTTTCATGATGCCTTTTCCCAATTGTGCTGAACAGCAAAATTAATGCCTCTTGTTAGACTTTTGCATTATAATCTCTGAGAACCCATAGATTATTTGATTGCATTACGACATATGTTAATTCGTAAGTTATTTAAGTTTGAAAACGCGCATATCGTGCGTAATTGCACGTCAGACCGTTGCAAACGTTCCATTCATGGACACAGTTATAAAGTCGAATTATTGCTCAAAGCGTCGAAACTTGACCATGGACAAATGGTTTACGATTTCGGTTTGCTCAAAGGGGTAATTAAAGACTTATTTGACAGTTTTGATCACGCGATTTGTTTTTGGCAACATGATGATGCCGAGTACATTCGTGCCTGCAAACAGTTCAGCGCACGTTGGGTTCAACTACCCGTATCGCCTTCAGCAGAACAGTTTTCACGGATCTTCTTTTACTTGGCACAACAAGTTCTAAAATCAACAGAAACTCAAAATGGTGAGGGTGATGTTGAAGTGTATTCTGTGATCGTACATGAGACGGACACAGGCTATGCGCAAAGCTTTTTAGAAGATATCGACAACGCACAAATGGGGCTGTTGCAGTTAGATCAAATCGTCTTTTCCGAACAGGTTCAGTCGGAATGGAACGATCCCCAGATGTATGAAAAATTAAAACAGGGTCAAAAATTTTTAAACCCTGCAGTTGATTTACAAGTTAAAATTTAAGTAAATATTTGGTTTTATTAGGATTAGTTAACAGTGATGTCTTTAACAGAAGAGCAACAAGCAAAACTCGCTAAAGTGCAGCTTGATGCTAGCTGGAAATATGGCCTAAGTGAGTTTCTGCTTAGCCCCCGCATGGATGAGTTAAAAGACTTTCTGCTACAACAAATCAAACAGGATAAAGTGATTTATCCACCGAATCCGCTGATTTTTAATGCCTTAAACACGACGCCTATGGCGAATGTAAAGGTGGTGATTTTAGGCCAAGACCCGTATCATGGGCCAAATCAGGCACATGGCTTGAGTTTTTCGGTACAAAAGGGGGTTGCATTACCACCTTCTTTACGTAATATTTTCCATGAGTTAAATACCGACCTTGGGGTGCCTGTGTCAAAACATGGGGACTTAACACGCTGGGCAGAACAAGGTGTTTTGCTTTTAAATGCGGTACTGACTGTTGAGGCTGGGCAACCAACTTCACATCAAAAACGTGGCTGGGAGGATTTTACAGACCATGTGATTGATGTTTTAAATGAGCAACGTGAGCATATTGTCTTTATTTTATGGGGGGCATATGCACAGCGTAAGGGACAACGCATTGACCAAAATAAGCACTTGGTGCTAAAAGCCGCGCATCCATCTCCTTTGGCTGCAAACCGCGGTGGTTTTTTTGGTTGTAAGGTGTTCTCAAAAAGTAATAATTATCTTAAACAAAATGGCATTGAGCCAATAGACTGGCAGCTGGACGCATGACTTATTCTCCCGTTTCAAAAAATTATCACCCAGATCTGATTGTGGAAGAAGCGAAAAAGGGCTGGCGCATTGTTCGCCTGAATCGCCCAAAATCGCTTCATGCATTAGATGAATCTATCTGTACAGCATTGCTTGAAGTCTTTCAGGACTTTCAACATGATGATGCTGTTAAAGCGATTTGGTTGGATTCCACTACGCCGAAAGCATTTTGTGCAGGTGGCGATGTACGCAAATTGCGACAATTGGTGGTCAATGATGAAGTTGAAACGGCGAATAAATTCTTTGAACAAGAATATGCCCTAGATTTGCTGCTGCATAACTATGCAAAGCCGATTTTGGTTTGGGGCGAAGGTTATGTCATGGGTGGTGGTTTAGGTCTATTTATGGCCGCACCTTTCCGTTTGGTGACACCTTATTCGCGTTTAGCAATGCCTGAAATTAATATCGGTTTGTATCCAGATGTAGGTGCGACGCGTTTCCTAGCTGACCGTGGTGCTATTGGTTTGTTTACGGGATTAACAGGCTCGATTATGACCGCAGCAGGTGCTTATGGTATCGGCTGGGCAACCCACATTTGCGATGCACAGCGTGATAACGTACTTGAAACTGTCATCAATATTGATTGGGATCATTATCCAGCGGGCGATTTCCGTGCCATTGATGACACTTTAAATAGTATGCATCGTCCTGTGGGGCCGGGCCCATTACAAAATTCATTAGATGTGATTCAGAGTGTGTGCCGTGGGCACAATTTTGAACATGACTATGAATCAATTATTGGTTTAAGCGATGCACGCAGTGATTGGCTACGCCAAGCCAGTGAAAATCTGCAAAAAGGTTCACCTGCAACCGCAGCATTAACATGGTTATTGTGGCAGTGGGGGAAAAAAGTGCATTCTTGGAATGAAGTGTTTGAACTAGAAACTCAAATTTCAGAGTGGAAAATTCGTCATGCGGACTTTGTGGAAGGTGTGCGTGCACGTCTTGTTGATAAAGATCTCTCCCCAGAGTGGAAAAAAGGTACAGACCTTTCCCTTAAAGGGATTTTGGCTGACGATCCTCCTGTAACCAATATTGACAGTTGGAATGCACTGTTAAGACAGTATGGTGTAATTTATTAATTGATGTCTGAACAAAACTTATATAGTGATGAACACTGGATGCAGCTTGCTTTCGAGCAAGCTGCGCAAGCTGCCGAATTGCAAGAAATTCCTGTAGGTGCAGTGATTGTGAGTCAAAATCAAGTCATAGGTGCAGGGTTTAATGCACCTATTTCTTTGAAAGATCCCACCGCGCATGCGGAAGTACAAGCTTTGCGTCAAGCTTGTTTAAATATCGATAATTACCGTTTACCCGATGATGCAACCTTATATGTAACATTGGAGCCATGCACAATGTGTGTGGGTGCTTTGGTACATTCGAGAATTAAACGTGTGGTATTTGCGACGACTGAGCCTAAAGCAGGTTCTTTGGTCAGTTCGCGTCAATTATTAAATTCAGGCTACTATAACCATATCTTTGAGTTTGAGCATGGTTGCCTACAAGCGCAATGCTCCCAACAATTAAGTGATTTTTTTAAAATGCGTCGTGAACAAAAACGACTGATGAAGTTACAGGAAAAAGCCACTTTGACTGAACTTAATTTAAAAAATCAAGTAAACTCTACTGACAATTAATATTGTCAAATAAAATAGGGTACACCATGAAATCCATTCAAGTAAAAAAAGAATTTAATGCACCGGTCGAGCAAGTTTTTGACTTACTTTCAAAACATTCGACCTACAACGTGGCTTTTGCGCCGATTCAAGTGGTGCGTGTTAAAGATTCAGTAGATCCTGAGCGTCCTGATGGTGTGGGTTCTGTGCGCCGTATGGGCTTTGGGCCAGTGAAACCGTTACAAGAGCAAATTACCTTACTTGAGCCAAACCAACGTATTGAATATAAAATTATTAAAAACCCATTGGTGAAACATCATTTGGGTGTGATTCAATTCGAAGCGATCGATGCTGCGCGTACTTTAGTCACTTATACGATTGAATTACAGGCGCGTGCGCCATTCGTTAGTCAATTAATCCTTGCGCAACTGAAGTCAGCGATTAAAATTGGTTTTTCAAAACTTGCAAAAACCGTATAAACAAAAGTGGAAGAGCAATGACAGTTCAAATCATTACAATTGATGGCCCAAGTGGCTCAGGTAAAGGAACATTGGCAGCAAAAATTGCGGCACATTATCAGTTCCACTTACTCGATTCAGGTGCGTTATATCGTCTGTTGGGATTGTCATTGCATAAGCAAGACTTAATTGATGCATTAGACTCAAAGCTCGATGAGTGCGTAAAAATTGCAACAAATTTAGACATACAATTTGTGACAAATGAAACAGGTGTTTCAGTGCTTTTAGACGGTGAAGATGTCTCAAAAGTTATCCGTACAGAGAGAGTCGGAGAGTATGCCTCAAAAGTTGCTGCAATTCCTGTACTTAGAACTGCGCTTTTAGAACGTCAGCATGCCTTTGCCCAAGCACCTGGTTTGGTTGCAGATGGCCGTGATATGGCAACAACGATTTTTCCAAATGCCCAAGCCAAGATTTATTTAACGGCTTCTGCTCAGTCCCGTGCGGAGCGCCGTGTAAATCAGTTGCAGGCTATGGGCGTGGATGTTAAAATAAACGACATTTTAGCTAATATCGAAGCGCGTGATAAGCGAGATATGGAACGCACAGTCGCTCCACTCAAGCCTGCGCCAGATGCTTATTTCATTGATAGTTCAACTTTGAGTATTGATGAAGTATTTACGCTGATGACGAATTACATCGATCAGCAATTAGCAAACTAAAGAATTTTCAGCAGAAGCATAGCTTGATCAGTCTTATACGGACTATGTAGACGCTTAATTAAACCGGCCTTGTCTGATCCAAGACCGCTGACTTTACTAGGTATATCATGACCGAATCTTTTGCAGCCCTCTTTGAAGAAAGCGAATTAAACCTCAACGTTGAAAAGGGTGCTGTCATCCAAGGCGTTGTAGTAAATATCGACTCTGACTGGGTAACAGTTGACACTGGCCTTAAATCAGAAGGTATTGTTGACCGCGCTGAATTCTTAAATGAACAACGTGAACTTGAAGTTCAAGTTGGCGACACTGTTGACGTAGTTGTTGAAGCTCTTGACAACGGTATGGGTCAAACAGTTTTATCACGTGAAAAAGCGAAACGTGCTGAAACTTGGACTAAACTTGAAAAAATCTTTGAAGACGGCGAAATCGTTACTGGTGTTATCTCTGGTAAGGTTAAAGGCGGTTTCACTGTTGACATCGGTCCAGTTCGTGCGTTCCTTCCAGGTTCTTTAGTTGATACTCGTCCTATTCGTGATACTACTCACTTAGAAGGTAAAGAGTTAGAATTTAAAGTAATCAAACTTGATGCTAAACGTAACAACGTTGTTGTATCTCGTCGTGCTGTTATGGAAGCTGAATCTTCAGCTGACCGTGAAGCTCTTCTTGCTCAGCTTGAAGAAGGTCAAACAGTTACTGGTACTATTAAAAATCTTACTGACTACGGCGCGTTCGTTGACCTTGGCGGTATTGATGGTCTTCTTCACATCACTGACATGGCTTGGAAACGTATCAAGCACCCTTCAGAAGTTGTTGAAGTTGGTCAAGAAGTTACTGTTAAAGTACTTAAATTCGACCGCGAACGTAACCGCGTATCTTTAGGCCTTAAACAATTAGGCGAAGATCCATGGTTAGCGATCATGAACCGTTACCCTAAAGGTTCTATCGTTAAAGCTCGTGTAACTAACTTAACTGACTACGGTTGCTTCGCTGAAATCGCTGAAGGCGTTGAAGGCTTAGTACACGTTTCAGAAATGGACCACACTAACAAAAACATCCACCCATCTAAAGTTGTTCAGATCGGTGACGAAGTTGACGTTATGGTTCTTGAAGTTGATGAAGAGCGTCGTCGTATTTCTCTTGGTATCAAACAAACTCGTGCTAACCCATGGGAAGAGTTTGCTAAAGAACACGACAAAGGTGAAAAAGTTTCAGGTACGATCAAGTCAATCACTGACTTCGGTATCTTCATCGGTTTACCAGGCGGTATCGATGGTCTAGTTCACTTGTCTGACATTTCTTGGAACGAACAAGGCGAAGAAGCTATCCGTCGTTACAAGAAAGGTGACACAGTTGAAGCGGTTATCCTTTCAGTAGACGCTGAAGGCAACCGTATCAGCCTTGGCATCAAACAAATGAACAGCGATCCGTTCAACGATTTCTTAGCTGCTAACGAACGCGGTGCGCTTGTTAAAGGTACTGTAACTGCAGTTGACGCTAAAGGCGCTACTGTTAAGTTAGCTGACGAAGTTGAAGCGACTCTTAAAGCATCTGAAATCAACCGCGACCGCGTTGAAGATGCAACTAAGTTCCTTGAAGTTGGTCAAGAAGTTGAAGCTAAAATCATCAACGTAGACCGTAAATCACGTTCTATCAACTTGTCTATCAAAGCGAAAGACGAAGCTGAAGAAAAAGAAGCGGTAGCTAACTTGAACAAGACAGCTACAGCATCTTCAGACAATGGTCCTAAGACTATTGGTGATTTGATCAAAGCTCAAATGAACCACTAAGTAAGTGTTTGAATTGTATTATTAATGTAAATTAATTAATATTTTTTACACAATTACTGTAACGGTAGCGTAGTAAGTGATTATTACGCTACCGTTTTGTATTTAAACAGGTTATTATCAGGAAACTGATCCTAGGTAGCTTGATAATTAAAGAGGTCGCAGATGACTACTGAAGCACTTAATAAGTCTGACTTAATAGAGCGTATTTCTCTTAAAAACCCACACTTAGCTGAACCCTTAGTGGAAGAGGCCGTTAAGATAATGATCGATCAAATGATCGAAGCGTTATCTACAGACAACCGAATTGAAATCCGTGGTTTTGGTAGTTTTGCATTACATCACCGTGAACCACGTGTGGGTCGTAACCCAAAAACAGGTAAATCAGTAGAAGTTGCAGCAAAAGCTGTACCGCACTTTAAACCTGGTAAAGCTTTACGTGATGCGGTAAACGAATCTGCAAACTAATTCAAAACATTGTTAGGGGTGTTTATGCGTTACGTATTGGTCGTAATTTTACTGGTTCTATTTGGATACTCATTGGCTTTGGTTCTGCAAAACGGAACTGAACTTTCAGTCGATTTGTTATTTACACAAGTGCCTGCAATGCGTTTAGGGCTTTTATTGCTATTAACCTTGTCTTTAGGTTTGGTTTTAGGTCTTTTATTGGCAGTGCAAGTATTCCGAGTATTTCAAAATAACTGGGAAATTAAACGTCTACGTAAAGATATTGAGCGCCTACGTAAAGAGCAAATTCAAACTGCTCAACTGGCTGCTGCTGAAGCGGTTGCACATACGCGTCATGAAAAGACAGTTTTAGATATTGATGCGAATGAGCGTCCTTCTAACCCGTTATAATTGGGTTTTTGAAGTAAATTCACTACTTTTATGAGTAGATTTAATTTTTTATATTTAACACTCTGGTGAGATCATCGGAGTGTTTTTTTATGGGCTGAAAAAATAAAACGCTTATCTCAAATAAAATAATGAGATAGCTCAATTCAAATTAATCATTTCAAATAACATGAGTTTTATGACTTTCTGATCAAGTTGAATCCATCTATAATGCACTAATTTTGTCAAAATGAAGGGTAAGTCTCTTGAGTATCATCGTTGCACTAGATGCTAAAAGCCAATATGACGCACTTACAATTGCAGAGCAGTTAGATCCTGCATTATGTCGAGTTAAGGTTGGTAAAGAGTTATTTACCCATGAGGGTCCAAGTGTCGTTAAGGCATTGCATGATAAAGGTTTTGAAGTATTTCTAGATCTAAAATTCCACGATATTCCAAACACTACAGCGCAAGCAGTTTGTGCAGCTGCGGATATGGGTGTGTGGATGGTGAATGTTCATGCTTCAGGTGGTCGTAAAATGATGGAAACCTGTGTTGAGCGTTTAAAGACGGGTAACTATAACACTCAGCTGATTGCAGTAACGGTATTAACCTCGATGGGCCGTGAAGATCTTGCGGATTTAGGTTTAGATGTTGAACCCTTTGAACATGTGAAACGTCTTGCGATTTTAACGAAAGAAAGTGGTTTAGATGGTGTAGTGTGTTCGGCACAAGAAGCAAAAATGCTGCGTGAGACTTTGGGTGCTGAGTTTGCTTTAGTGACACCGGGTATCCGTCCAGCAGGTTCTGCTGCTGATGATCAAAAACGAATTGTGACACCTAAACAAGCCATGCTTGATGGTTCTACACATTTGGTGATTGGCCGTCCAATTACTAAATCGGAGAATATGCGTCAGACTTTAAAAGATATTTTGGCGACTTTGTAAGAATCCCACCCGACCTCCCTTTGAAAAAGGGAGGAGAAAGTCCCTCTTTTTTAAAGAGGGATTTAGGGAGATTAAAATCGTTAAAGCACCGCCAATATACTCACCAATATAGGTGCAAGTATAGAAAGGATAAAGCCGCTGACCATGGCATGTGGAATAAAATCATTGCCACAGGCTTGTTTGACCATAGGTAGGGTGACATCCATGGCTGTTGCACCCGCAGATGAAATTGCAGAGCGTGGGTAACGCCAGCCAATAATATACATAAACACAATCGCAAAAATTTCTCTGAATAAATCATTCATCAGCGCGATACTGCCGAGATGTGCATTTTTTAATTCTGTCACGACGATGCCTGTCATCGAATAGAAACCGTAGCCTTGTGACAGCATGATCAAATCTTTCAAACTGATTTGTGGCAATAGATAGGCAGCAGCAAAAGCGCCCAAAAGTGAACCGACGATACAACCGAGTGGAACAAGTAGAATTTTCCAATTTAACCAAGAACGATCGAGCGGTGAGTAGGCGAAATCAAGCCCAATCAGAAACATGAAGACTAAAAGTAGATCCCATGTACTCATATGTGGCTGAAGACTAAAATGTGCTGCCATTTCAGCAAATACATAACCTAAACCCAATGCAATAAAAGCATAGCTAATATTGATGAGTGAGCTTGTCACTAACTGCATGGACACTTTGCCATGACTAGGTTTGTAGCCTAAAAGCTTAAACAAAATATAGCAGCAAATAAAAGCACCCATTGAGGTCAATAGTGCAATAAGTACTGATGAAGAGAGGATTTGCAGAGGTGCTGGAATAGTGTGTAATGTTTCAGAAAATTCGATCGCAATCGCAAATAACAAAATATAAGTAAAGTACGGCAGGAGTTTAAAGGCGATTTTTTCAAGCCAAGTGGGTAGGCGACGTGCAAGAATAAAACCAAGCCCTAAACAGGCCAAGAGCTGGAAAATCAGCCAGAAAGATTGCATAAAAAATAGGCAGATAATGAATACCTGCCTATTATGACCTGTTATTGCTTAAGCTGCATGACTAGATTTTGTTTTACTTAGGAGTCGAAAATCAGCTGGATTTATTTTTCGAGTAGCGAGCCAATATTTCCATGTATAAGTTGGCCACAGTGCAAAATTTTTACCGCCATTTTGTTGATACCAGCTCACGCAGCCTGATTGCCATACCGTGCCATCAAGCATGTCTTGTACATGAGTGTTAAATTGATCTTGCACCTGATCTTTGACAGCGATGGCTTGAACATTAGATTTTGAAACCAATTGCATCATTTGTAAGATGTAATCGACTTGTGCCTCAATCATAAATACCACTGAATTATGCGCAAGTACGGTATTGGGGCCTAATAATTGGAACAGATTTGGAAAGCCTTTGGTGCAAATGCCATAAAAACTTTCTGCGCCAGCTTGCCAAACTTGTTTGAGTTCTTGAGCATTTTCACCAATACATTCAAAGGATTTGAGATAAATACGTGGGTCAGTAATAAAGCCAGTCCCATAGACTAAGCAGTCAATTTCACGGGATTTTCCATCTTTGGTAATAATGGCATTTTCAGTGATTTCTTGTATTGCATCACTGACCAATTCCACATTAGGTCTATTAAAGGTTGGAAAGTATTTATTAGAAATTAAAATGCGTTTACAACCCATGATGTAGTTTGGGGTTAGTTTCTTGGCGAGTTCAGCATCTTTGACTTGGTATTTAATATACAGTTCAGCCAGTTTTTGCGCATACTTCATGGTGGTCGGCTTAACAATTGGCACGACACGTGATTCGTTGGTCCAATACAGTCGAGCACGGTGAATTTTTCGAAACCAATCATATTTTTTAAATAATGATTTTTCTAAACCATGATAACTACGTTCATCTCGTGGAATGACCCAAGCCGCTGTACGCTGAAAAACATAAAGTTGCTGTGTTTGTGGTGCAATTTCTGGAATGTATTGGATGGCACTGCCGCCTGTACCAATCGATGCGACTTTTTTGCCTGCTAATGGATATTGATGATCCCATTGAGAAGAATGGAACACTTTACCCTTAAATTTTTCAATGCCTAGAATATGTGGAATTTGTGGGACATGTAACGGGCCAGATGCAAAAATCACATATTGAGCGGTAATTTTAACGCCATCTTTGAGTTCTAAATGCCAGTCGCAGGTTGATTCATTGTATTGGCTTGAAAGCACTTCACTGTTAAAGCGACAGAATTGTTTTAAATTATATTCACGGGTGACATGTTGGATATAGTCAAATATTTCCGGCGCTTCGGCGTAACGCTTTGACCAATCTGTTTTGGGTGCAAAAGAAAGTGAATACATATGTGATTGCACATCGCAGGCAGCGCCAGGGTAGCGGTTTTCACGCCAGGTTCCACCAAAATCATTGGCTTTTTCGAGGATCAGAAAATCTTGATTGCCTTGTTGTAAAAGTCGTATCGCCATAGCAATACCACCAAAACCACCGCCGATGATGGCGATTTGTGTATGTATTTCAGAATTGGCTTTTGGGGTTTGCACTGTTTTTGTTTGCGCTTCCTGCATCATTTTTTTAATTCCAAGCGAGATTACAGGCTAAGCATACTTGAGTTCATAACCAGAACAATATGATTGAGGTGACAGAAAAATTGATCGAAACGGCAATGTTCATAATTGCAAATTTGTAGTAAAAAAGAAGAAATTTAATGTCATTTTACGATTTATGAAACGATCTATTCTAAGCCTGATGTATTTAGTACAAGGAATGCGTAAAGCAGGCGTAGATGTCGATCAACGTTTGCAAACTATTGGGCTGCGTGTCGATGCACTCGATCCAACTTCAGTGATTCATCCGAGTTTGGAGTGGGATGTACTGAAAGTCATTGGTAAAGATGTAGAACCTGAGCAAGGGTTATTTATTGGTCAGCATTATACATTGGCGGGTTATGGCCCGTTGCTGATGTTATTGGTCACCAGTGATACTTTACGCCAAGCTTTAAATCAGGGAATTCGCTTTCAACAGTTGACGCATCTAACTGGGCGTTTGAGTTTGCAAATCAGTCAGCATAAAGTGGCCTTATGTTATCAACCCCAAGATGTGTATGCACCACTGGGTGCATTATTGGCGCAGTCGGAAATTTCTGGAACGTATAAATTTATCCGTGATCTGTACAAAATGATGGGTCTATCTACACCGCAAGTTCAAATTGATTTGCCGTTTGCTGAACCCAAAGATCCTGAAAAATTAAAAATGTTTACTGATTATTATGGCTCACAAGTTCGATTTGGTGCGCCATTTGCGGCATTTTGGTTTGATGAAGATGTTTTAGATATTCGGATCCCTTCCGCAGATATTATTACTTTTCGATTATATGAGTCGAAATGTATTGCGGAGTTAGAACGTTTAAGCGCCGATGAAGATGCGCCATCATTGGTTCAACGTGTGCAAGATTACTTGGAATTACAAAGTGGTGCGATGCCAAGTATGGCAGCAACTGCTCAAGCGTTGAACTTGCCTGAAAGAACTTTGCGTCATCAACTGCAACAGTTAAATACCAGTTATAAGCAAATTCGTGAAGATATTATTAAAGATAAAGCACTCCGTATGATTGAATATAATGAATATTCAATTGAAATGATTGCAGAATTGCTCGGCTATTCAGAACCTGCGGCGTTTAATCATGCGTTTAAACGTTGGTTTGGGCATAGTCCGAGACAATATAATAAATAGCCAATGCGCTTTACTGCCAAAGTGTTATATCTTCGAGTTTATTCTTCGTTATAATTCATTTAGCCCCAAAAAGTATTTAATGATATGTCAGATTTTCAGTCACCACACAACACCGCATTTACTCCGATTTCACCGGCTGAGCGTTATGCTCAAGCCTTAGCATCTGGTCAGTTTTTACCAGATCAGGAACAGGCGCAAGCGGTGCATGAGTTGGATCGAGTTTGGCAAGAATTAATCCAACGTTTTAAGGCTTCTAAAAAAGCGTTTCGTCGTTTCCGTCGTCAAACTGCACCGAAAGGGGTGTATATGTGGGGCGGTGTAGGACGTGGTAAAACGTGGCTGATGGATCAGTTTTATGATTCTGTGCCATTTCGACGCAAAACACGTATGCATTTCCATCACTTTATGCAGTACGTACACCGTGAATTAAATAAGCTTTCAGGTCAGCGTAATCCACTCGACCTTGTTGCCGACCAAATTTATAAAGAAGCAGTCGTGATCTGCTTTGATGAATTCTTTGTATCCAATGTCACAGATGCGATGATTTTGAGTGATCTATTCCAAAAATTATTTACGCGTGGGATCACCCTTGTTGCAACATCTAACATCGCACCAGATGGTTTGTATAAAAACGGGATCCACCGTGACCGTTTTATCCCAACCATCGAAATGGTAAAAAAGAACTGTGTGATTTTAAATGTAGACTCAGGCGTAGACTATCGTTTACGTGTATTGAAACAAGCGCAGTTGTTTAAGTCACCTTTAACACATGAACATAAGTTGTGGATGGCACAGCGTTTTACAGCATTAACGCAAACCCAAACAGTTTCACAAGAGCCAATTATTATTAATCAGCGTATTGTGGAAACCATTGGTCATACGGAAGATGTACTGTGGTGTGAATATTCTGAACTTTGCCTAAAACCACGTAGCCCAGCGGACTTTATTGAAATTGCCAATATTTATAATACGGTCTTGGTGAGTAATGTGCCGCACATGACGGATTATTTGTCTGAAGGGACTCGTCGTTTTATCTATCTAGTTGATGAGTTTTATGACCGTGGTGTGAAGTTGTTGCTTACTTCAGAAGATACGATTATTGAATTATATCAAGGTGAAAAATTGGCATTTGAAATTGAGCGTACACGTTCGCGCTTATTGGAAATGCAATCTGATGATTATCTACATACCTCTCACCGTCAAATCAATGCACCAGAATCTACAGCAGAAAATTAAGCGTTTCTGTTGGAATGAAAAAAGAACGTCTTGATGGCGTTCTTTTTTTGATTTTTAGTTTTAGATTACATGCATAGATAAGAAAAAGTATAGATCGAACAATCGACTTTAAAAGCGAGGTCGGAAGATAAAAGCATCATTTAATAAGAAGAAGGGTTGTTTAATAATTCACCGATAAAAGCGTTAAATTTAAACTGATTGGTTGAAGTTGTAGCATCGACAACGGCAGCAATTCATGGCTTAATCGAGTGAGTTTGTTTGACGCTTGGGTCTGTTTGTTCAGTTTTAGAACAAAATTCTGCACTTAAGTCTAATTTCGACATTTCAAAAACTTTATACACTGTAAAAAGGTATTCAGGCTGATGATGACGTCGTATTTCTGATCTTATTATGTTGAATGATGAGGGTATTTCATTACATAGAAAATGATCATTATTTAGGAATGTGATAGTACTATTCAGCAAAGTATAAATGGGTATACTAGAATCTCTTGTTATAAAAAATAGCAATATCAGGAAAGACAATGACTGCACGTATTCAAAAAGGCAAGTTAGCGATTGCTAAAGAACTTTACGATTTCATCGAAAATGAAGCACTACCGGGTTCAGGTTTAGACAGTGAAACTTACTGGAAAAACTTTGAACAAGTCGTTGTCGATCTTAGCCCAAAGAACAAAGCACTATTGGCTAAGCGTGACGACATTCAAGCTAAAATTGATGAATGGCACCGCAACAACAAATTTGAACTCGAAGCTTACAAAGCTTTCCTTACTGAAATTGGCTACTTATTACCAGAAGTAGAAGATTTCCAAATCAGCACAGAAAATGTAGACGAAGAAATCGCATTATTGGCTGGTGCGCAATTGGTAGTACCTGTGCGTAATGCACGTTACTGCTTAAACGCTGCGAACGCACGTTGGGGTTCACTCTACGATGCTCTTTACGGTTTTGACGTGATCTCTGAAGAAGGCGGCGCGGAAAAAGGTAAGGGCTATAACCCAGCTCGTGGCGCAAAAGTTATCGAATTTGCTAAAAACTTCTTAAATGAAACTTTCCCGCTAGCTAATGGTTCGCATGCAGATGCAACTAAATATGCGGTAGAAGGCAAAAAGTTAGTTGTAAGCCTAAAAGACGGTTCAACTGCAACTTTAGCGAAAGAAGCTCAGTTTGTTGGTTTTAATGGTGACGAAGCTGCACCAACTGAAATCGTACTTTTAAACAATGGCTTACATGTAATCATTGAAGTTGATGCGACGAGCCCAATTGGTTCAACAGATGCTGCTGGCGTTAAAGATTTAGTACTTGAAGCTGCGGTAACGACCATTCAAGACTTGGAAGACTCAATTGCTGCAGTTGATGCTGAAGAGAAAGTTGAAGGCTACCGTAACTGGTTAGGCTTAATGAAAGGTACACTTTCTGAGTCTATCGAGAAAAATGGTAAAACTGTTACTCGTACATTAAATAAAGACCGTACGCACAAAAACTTGATCGGTGGTGAAACTACACTTCACGGTCGTTCATTGATGTTGCTTCGTAACGTAGGTCATTTGATGACAAACCCTGCGATCCTTGTAGATGGTGCTGAAATATACGAAGGCATAATGGATGCATTGATTACACCGTTATTGACGTTTGCAGACATCAAAGGCGAAAACGAAAACAAGAACTCTCGTAAAGGTTCTATGTACATCGTGAAGCCAAAAATGCACGGTCCAGAAGAAGTGGCATTTGCAGTTGAACTATTTGAACGTTCAGAGCGAGCGCTTGGTTTACCTGCGAAGACTTTGAAAATCGGTATCATGGACGAAGAACGTCGTACTTCTGTGAACTTGAAAAACTGTATCGCGCAAGCGAAAGATCGTACGATCTTCATTAATACAGGTTTCATGGACCGTACGGGTGATGAAATTCATACTTTCATGGAAGCAGGCCCATTCGTTCGTAAAGGCGAAGTGAAATCTCAAATCTGGTTCCCAGCGTATGAAAACCGTAACGTGATGATCGGTCTACAAGCAGGCTTACGTGGTAAAGCGCAAATCGGTAAAGGCATGTGGCCAAAACCAGATATGTTGCTTGATATGTATAAAACGAAAATTGAGCATCCAGAAGCTGGCGCAAGCTGTGCATGGGTTCCGTCTCCATCTGGCGCTGTTATTCACGCGATTCACTACCATCAGTGCAATGTTTCTGAGCGTCAAAAAGAGTTGTTGAATACTCAACCGCTATCTTTAGATGACTTGTTAACGCCGCCTTTAGCGACAGATACAAACTGGTCTGAAGAAGAGAAAACCAAAGAACTCGAAAATAACCTTCAAGGTATCTTGGGTTATGTGGTTCGTTGGGTTGATTTGGGTGTAGGTTGTTCAAAAGTTCTAGACATCAACAATGTTGGTTTGATGGAAGACCGTGCAACTTTACGTATTTCTTCTCAACACGTTGCGAACTGGTTACGTCACGGTATCGTAACTGCTGAGCAGGTTGAAGAAGTATTTAAGCGCATGGCGAAAGTTGTGGATGAGCAAAATGCCAACGATCCACTTTACACGCCAATGGCACCAAGCTTTGATGGTTATGCATACAAAGCTGCTTATGACTTAGTATTCAAAGGTGGCGAGCAGCCTTCTGGTTATACAGAGCCGCTTCTTCATGCTTACCGTTTAAAATTAAAAGGTTATACAGGTGACTAATCTGTAAATCAAAAAAAGCCTCTTCGGAGGCTTTTTTTATTGCTTGAGAAAGTTAGAATGTCGACATAAAAAATGAAAAGGAAACTCCATGTATTTATGGAATGTAAATCGGTTGGTGGATGATATAAGACTGAATAAAGTCTCTGAAACCCATTATAAAAACTACTATATTGCCAGCTCAATATTGATTTTCTTTAGCTACTTAGCACTGACGTTAACCCCAGAATCCAAACCTACAGAAGCTTGGGCTTCGTTTGTTTTACAAGTTGGTCTGCTGATTAGCTGGGTGAATGCCATATTTAAAGCCAATGGCGGCGAGCAAGGCCGAGATTTTTTAAAGCGCTTTATTGCATTGTATCTGCCGGTGACGATTCAGAGTTTAGTCCTCTTTATTGCCATCGGCATTGTCATCGAAGGGCTGTTACCCATGTTGACCGTTAACATGGAGGAGGCTGCGCTTGAGCAACTCACCACAGTTAAAGATCTGAGTTTTGAAGTCGTCATTAGCTGTTATATTTATTGGCGCATCTATAAAGCGATGCAGCAGATTAATCATCCTGTTTAGGTTGCAGCGCTGTACGAAAAATTATTGATAAAGTTTCTTCCTGTTTTTCTCATAGCTTTTCGATGCTGAAGTCTTTACATTGGAATGAATGATAAAAATGGGATGGAAACGATGTCAGCTTATACCGCATTAGATTTGCAATATATTGGTGGACAGTGGAGAGCAGGGACTTCAACGCGCCACATCAAGAATATCAATCCCTTTAGCCAAGCAGAGATTTTTGAATTGCAGGCAGCCAGCAGTGTCGATGTAGACAGTGCTTATAGTGCGGCAGAAGCTGCCTTTAAATCAGAAATGACTA
Source organism: Acinetobacter sp. YH01020 (assembly GCF_013420275.1). NCBI lineage: Bacteria > Pseudomonadati > Pseudomonadota > Gammaproteobacteria > Moraxellales > Moraxellaceae > Acinetobacter > Acinetobacter sp. YH01020. The sequence goes on along the minus strand of NZ_VOYN01000009.1, from coordinate 6,603 downwards.
AGTCCATTGAAGTACGTCAGCAAGTTATCAGCAAATTAGCTCAAACCATTCAGCAGCGCAGAGAAGAAATTATTCAATGGCTGATAGATGAATCTGGTAGTACACGTTTAAAAGCCAATATTGAAGTTGATGCAGCGGTTGGCATTATCCAAGAATCGCTGAGTTTTCCTAAAAAAATGCAAACCGTGGAGCTAGAGAGTAAAGACCCGAGTCGAAAGAGTTTTGTATTGCGCAAACCTTTGGGTGTCATTGCGGTGATTAGCCCGTGGAATTTTCCATTTCATTTATCGATGCGTTCTGTGGTGACTGCGATTGCCTGCGGTAATAGTGTGGTGTTGAAGCCTGCAAGTGACACGCCAGTGACAGGTGGAACGTTGCTCGGAAAATTATTTGAAGAAGCGGGCTTGCCGCATGGCGTGTTAAATGTCGTTGCAGGCAGTGGCAGTGAAATTGGCGACTATTTTGTAGAGCATCCTGTGCCTAAAATGATTTCATTTACAGGTTCAACTGAAGTGGGTCAGCAGGTCGGGGTGAAAGCACTAGGAAGTTCACGGATTAAGCGTTTAGCGCTAGAACTTGGCGGTAATGCGCCTTTAGTGATTTTAGATGATGCCGATTTAGATTTAGCCGTTGAACTGACCGTGATGGGGCGTTTTTTGCATCAAGGACAAATCTGCATGAGTACCAATCGAGTGATTGTGGATGAATCCTTGCACGATGCTTATGTTGAAAAATTGATTCAGCGGGTAAAAAGTATTGTGGTCGGTGATCCAAATGCTACTGAAACCCTCATAGGGCCTATCATCAACAAGGCGCAGGTTGATAAATTAAAAACCATTATTCAAAATGCTATTCAGCAAGATGCAATTTTAGCCTATGCAGGCGGCATTGAAGGTCAATTGGTTGCACCGCATATTTTTACCCATGTGGATGCACACGCTGATATTGCATTGGAAGAAAGCTTTGGGCCAATCTTGCCGATTTTAAAAGCGCGAGATGAAGCACATGCACTAGAATTGGCGAATTCAACCCGATTTGGTTTATCGAGTGCGGTATGTACGTCAAACTTAGCGCGCGGCGGAGAGTTTGCTGCCAAACTAGATATAGGCATGACGCATATCAATGGCATCAGTGTGGCGGATCATTCTAATGCACCCTTTGGTGGTGAACGTAATTCAGGGCTTGGTCGTTTTAATGGTGAGTGGATATTTGAGGAATTCACCCGCACCCATTGGCAAACGTTCCCTGCTTAAAATACTCAAAGTGAAGTCTGTTTAATCTTGTGTAATAGACTTCACTGCAGGTTCTGTTACGCAGGACATTTTTAGTTTATTTCCATGAAATATGCGGCAGAATATAGTCCCAAAAACGGCTCCAACGTGTTTTGTAATACAGAAAAGCGCCAATATCCTGACTTGAACAGTTATCTTGATAGTACATTTTGTGATTCATCAACAGCATAGGTTTACGCTGCAAGGCCGTCATATACAGCTTGACCTGAACCTTGTAATTGTAGATTGAATGATTAGTGGAAATAGATTCGGTTTTCATTTTTTGGATATTGTGAATATACACATCAAACTTCAAGCCATTTTTGTAATCTGTTGCCTCATGAATTGTTCGATCTGCAATTGGAATAAGCGGATTGTTATCACTAAACGCTAAATATGCGTTATGTATTTTGTTTCCTTGTTGATAATTAAACTGAAGAGCTGAATTTGCAGTAGTGAAATAGGGGAGCGCATCTTGAGGATTGATTTTAAACGTGCCTGTACAATTAGTCCTGACACGCCCTCCATCTTCGTTCAAGGTAAACCAGCCAAATTGATCTTCCAATTCCGTCGTATGGGCTTCATCTACGTCAGGAAAAATCACGCCAAACTGATCTCTTTGTCTTTGCTGATTTTGCATCAAGCGATAACTATTTTGAGCACGTTTTGCAAAACGGATTTCAGGAAACATCTCTGGAGATGTAATTTTAAAATCAGAGACATTGATCATTTCACCATCAGGCAGGATGACCAATGAAAATTGTTGTTCTTGGGTGTTGGGAAGATTTTTGACCGTCACCCAATGATGTGTACTGATCATTTGCTGATTGCGTAAATGCTTGTACTGAATGCGGTACTTGCCTGCAGGAATCTCAGTCTCATTGATTAGGTCTTGTTTAAATGGATATTCGTTGAGATAGAGCGCGTCGAGACTAAAAGGTAGAAATGAAACGGTATGTACAGAGACTTTTGCGGCATGTGCGGTTGGATACAGGCACATACTTAGAATTAAGACGATAAAGCGACTTCGGTCTAGATTTTTCATTTATTATAAAGATTGATTTTTTGCGGATTATGGCAAATATGTGTGCTAATTTCAAACCGATTACCTTATCGCAATTAAAGTCTCAAAACTTGCCTGAAATCAGCTTTGAATATCCTGAGGAAGTCTATCCAAATTATGATTTGCCGCTACTCTTTAAGTCTGAACAAGGGCTAGAGTGGCGAAAAGTGAATTTTGGCATGGTGCCTAAATGGGCCGAAGACAAATCAATTGCACTTAAAACCTATAATGCCCGAAATGAAACTTTGTATCAAAAGCCTACGTTTATTAATGCGATTTCAAAATGTAAGTTTGGCGTAATACCCGTGTCTGAATTTTATGAGTCAATGTATATCGATAATAAGCCGCAGCGTTGGAGTGTTAAGCGCAAAGATGGAGAAGCGTTTTATATAGCTGCCTTATATGACATTTGTCGGCAAGGTGATGAGATTGTACGTTCTGCAACCATGATTACGATGGATGCTATCGATCATGAAATGATGAAACACTTTCATGAGCCGGGCAATGTAAAGCGCTCGGTCATTGTGATTCCGCATGCGCGATTAGAGGAATGGCTAAGTTGGAAATCACCCAACATCCAAAGTTTTGTACAAGGTTTTCCTGTTGATGAGTTTGCATGTGCGCACGCACCCAAAATAAAAATCGAAAAAATCAGTCCCCAACTGAACTTTTTCGATTGATATTTCGGTGATGCAAATGCTTATCGAGCTAAGTTTTTAAAGATATGCTTTAAGCTTTCCATGGTTTTTTCAATTTGTAGCGGTGTTAAGCCTTCAAAAGATTGCTCTAGAACGACATTCGTTAGATCGTTAATCTTCTGCGTCATTGCAGTGCCTTTATCAGTTAATACAACCCGGGTAATACGTGCATCATCTTCACAAGAATAAGTATCTACCAAGCCTTCATCTTTTAAGCGATAAACGATCTTGGTTGTGGTCGACATTTTAGATACGACCATTTCAGATAAATCCGAAACACTCGCATGAGGTTTAGACTTGAGTGCGAGCAGGATACGACGACGTGAATTATCAACGCCATACTTTTTCAATGCATGGTCGACGTTTAAAACGTATTGAGCATGAACCTGAGTAACCCAGTAGAAAGGAAAATTTTCTAAACTAAAGTCATCGGTGGATGGTAAAAATTTTGAATACTTTTTTGTCATAAAGGAGTCCCCTGAATATTTGTTTTAATTTTATTTAATGTTTTAACATTCTATTGAAAAATAGAGGGTAATAGCAAGAGTTCACAATAAAAAAATAGAAAGTAGAAGATATCTCATTTTTAGATTATCTAAATAGATTATATTGATATTCTGTCTAAATGCTTAAAAGAAATTAAAACTAAGGTCAGGTATAGAGATAGTGTAGTGAAAATAAATAAGTTTTTAATTTGAATTGAATATTAATATTTTTTACCAAAAGGTAGAAATAAATAATTCATTAGATTTGTCATACAATCTCATACAACGTATTTAATTACATTTAATTAAAAGTCAGGTGAATTCAAGCTTTTTTAAAAGTGGAAGAGGAGATCTCAAAAAGTAGGTTTTAACATCTAGATGTGTATTTTATATCGCCCATTCGATTTGTAATACATTCAGCATTTTTAACATTTTGTCATATTGTTGATGCGAAAAAATATGCTTGAATACATTACAAATGCGCAAGATTATGCATAATGGAATGGTCTCTAGTTACACAGGTTAAATTTATGGATCCGTCGCCGTGCGTTGGTCTGCTTGAAGATATTCTTACAATCCAGAATGAGGAAGAGAGCTAATGGAATTTTTGTTAGATCCCGGAATCTGGGTTGGTTTACTTACATTAATTATTTTAGAAATTGTACTAGGGATTGATAACCTAGTCTTTATTGCCATTTTGGCAGAAAAACTCCCTCCAGAACAACGTGATAAAGCCCGCGTACTTGGTCTTTCACTCGCATTATTTATGCGATTAGGATTGTTATTTGCAATCTCTTGGTTGGTCACATTAACAAAGCCCCTGATTACCGTTTTTGATTGGACATTCTCTGGTCGAGATCTCATATTATTGTTCGGTGGATTGTTCTTAGTCTATAAGGCGGTCACAGAGCTACATGAGAAATTAGAAGGAAAACCAGAAGTTCAAGTGACAACAAAAGTGGCATATGCCAGCTTTACAGCAGTTGTTGCGCAAATTGTTGTCTTAGATGCGGTTTTCTCTTTAGACTCTGTCATTACAGCGATCGGTATGGTCGACAACATTTATGTCATGATGGCTGCAATGATTGTGGCAATGGCAGTGATGTTACTTGCATCTAAACCGCTAACGGCTTTTGTAAACCGACATCCGACCGTCGTGATCCTATGTTTAAGCTTCTTATTGCTTATCGGTATTAGTTTGATAGCAGAAGGTTTTGGTTTCCATATTCCGAAAGGCTATATCTACTCAGGTATTGGTGTTGCGATTGTCATCGAAGCCTTTAACCAGTTTAGTCAACGCAATGCTCAAAAACATGAAGCGAAAATTCCATTACGTCATCGTACTGCGGACAGTATTTTAAAACTGATGGGTGGGCGCTTAGAATCCGATCAAGTTGGTAATCAGGCGCAAGAAACCTTTGCAGACGAAGAGCGTTACATGATTGGGGGGGTGTTGACGCTTGCAGAGCGTTCAGTTGCGTCGATCATGACTCCCCGTAATCAAATTTCTTGGGTGGATTTAAATGACACACCTGAACAAATTCGTGAGCAAGTCCTTTCAGTGCCGCACAGTTTATTCCCTGTGTGTCGTGGTAGCTTGGATAAAGTGATTAGTATTGTCCGCGCGAAAGAACTTATTGATGTTCTAGACAGTGAAGATGATCTAAAAGCATTGATTAAACGTCATCGTCCAATCTTTATTTTCCAAAAGATGAAGGTGATTGATGCGATTAATACCTTGCGTACCTCAAAAGGCTCTTTGGTGCTGGTTACGGATGAGTTTGGGGCGGTACAAGGTCTGATTTCACCACTCGATGTGTTTGAAGCGATTGCTGGTGAATTCCCTGATGCAGATGAACAACTTGATTTGATTAAAATCGATGATGAACATTGGAAAGCTTCAGGCATGCTCGATCTGTATCAGTTAGAACTTGAATTGGAAATGCTGGATTTGATCGAAGAAGATGATGGTTATATCAGTGTTTCAGGTCTTATTTTAGATCAGACCCACGGCAATGTAGAAGTCGGGACTGTGGTTGATTTTAAAGGCATCCAATTTAAAGTTACGGCAATGGATGAAAACCGCATTAAAACGGTTGATATCTATTACCAAGCTTAATGCTTAAATTTTAAAAATAACTCAAAGACAGCTTTTCGAAGCTGTCTTTTTTGTATGACTAGAAAGTATAAGAAATCCTATCCAAGGAGGCTGTAATTCACTATGTTAAAACGTATTATATTTACATGATGTAACAGTCAAAAAACGCTGCAACTTTTGGGCTTTTAGAGGGCTAAAACGATTCAAAAGTAAGAAATATTGATAGGGTTGATTTTAAAAAAGCATGAGGTTAAATAGCGATTCATTTTTAACTTGGGGTTTTAATCATCATTGATGATCTATGAATAATTTTATTTCATTTAAATACCGCTTCGGAAAACTTTATAACTAGGGACTTTGAAGAAATTCAAAGTTAATCCATTAAAAAAATGGGTGTTGGTATGGCGATCACTGAGAATATCATTGATTTTTGCAAACTCACGATTGAAGAAAAACATGAGTTGTTTCAACGGCTCTGGGAGTTTGATCAATGTATTTTTCCAACTTCTAGGATTGAGCAACTTTATCAATACATGCATGACCCAGATATTGTTGCCTTACCAATCATTCAGTATTTTGAGCAGGAAAAACTGATTGGGCAAAACATTGTGCGTATATTAAAAATTATGCATAACAATCGGCCGATTTTTATTTTTAATTCACGGGCAGGGGTATTGGTTGATTATCGTCGGAAAAACCTGACCTTAAATTCGGCGATTAAAGTGGCGATGCAGCATCAGATTCGATTTCCAGCGATTCCTATGTGGTTTGTGGCTACATTGGCACAACCAAAGGTAAGTCTCCATTAAAAAGTAAACATGTATTCTTTTCCGAATAGGTTTGATACTTTCTCAACCCATTGCTCTATTTTGTCAGCTGCCATGACTTGAAAATCTCGCCAATAATATTTCATCTGCTTCCATACCATCTCGATTCGATTTAACTCAGGGCTGTAAGCTGGAATAAAATACAGATTCGTCGAAAAGTT
>NZ_VOYN01000100.1:0-3475 GCF_013420275.1 Acinetobacter sp. YH01020 | reverse complement strand
ATGAAGACGGCTTACGCCACCATCAAAGGTATTGAGGTGATGCGTGCACTACGCAAAGGCCAGGCCTCAGCATTTTATTATGGTGATCCCCTGGGCGAAATGCGCCTGGTAAGCAGAGTTTTTGAAATGTAAGGCCTTTGAATAAGACAAAAGGCTGCCTCATCGCTAACTTTGCAACAGTGCCAGTTTTATTACGAACGTGTTTTGGGTGGACAACGGAAAACATATTTCATCGAAAGACCAAAAAAAGAAAAAACACTTCCTGTTGTGATGAGTGAAGAAGAAACCATTCGGGTACTACGCGCTATTGAAAACGTGAAACACAAGGCTATTCTGATGACTATTTATTCGGCAGGTTTGCGCATTTCTGAATGTATAAACCTGAAAATAAAAGACATTGACTCCAAGCGCATGCAAATTCGTATAGAACAGTCAAAAGGAAAAAGAGATCGTTATACCATTTTATCTGAGAAAACATTAATTATTTTAAGAACATACTTTATGGAATATAAACCAAAAGATTATTTATTTGAAGGTCAAAAAGGTGGCGCATACTCAAGCCGAAGTATTCAAAACATTTTTAAAGCAGCTGTTTTAAAAGCAAAGATTCAAAAGGAAGTTACTGTACATACCTTACGACATAGCTTTGCAACGCATTTGCTTGAGAATGGTACGAGTTTACGTTATATTCAATCGTTGTTAGGTCATTCAAGCAGTAAAACAACTGAGGTTTATACACATATTACCACCAAGGGAATGGAACAATTAAAAAGTCCGATGGATTTGTTAGATATATAGAAAGGATTTGTATATTTGAGCAAAACTTAACAAAAAGCACTATGAATATAAATCCTTTTGAGAGAGTAGAAACGAACGGTAAACGGTTGAAAACGGATTTGTCACTGATAATGAAAGGTTTAGCAAAATAAGATATAGTGGATATATACGCCATTTGGCGTATAGCCACTTGTTATGTGCCATTTTTGAATGACAATGCGAATAGATACGGACAAACAAATGAATTTACTTAGTGATAAGAACGTTGCAATAATTGGTGGTGGACCCGTTGGACTGACTATGGCAAAATTATTACAGCAAAACGGCATAGACGTTTCAGTTTACGAAAGAGACAACGACCGAGAGGCAAGAATTTTTGGTGGAACCCTTGACCTACACAAAGGTTCAGGTCAGGAAGCAATGAAAAAAGCGGGATTGTTACAAACTTATTATGACTTAGCCTTACCAATGGGTGTAAATATTGCTGATGAAAAAGGCAATATTTTATCCACAAAAAATGTAAAGCCCGAAAATCGATTTGACAATCCTGAAATAAACAGAAATGACTTAAGGGCTATCTTGTTGAATAGTTTAGAAAACGACACGGTTATTTGGGATAGAAAACTTGTTATGCTTGAACCTGGTAAGAAGAAGTGGACACTAACTTTTGAGAATAAACCGAGTGAAACAGCAGATTTGGTTATTCTTGCCAATGGTGGAATGTCGAAAATAAGGAGCTTTGTTACCGACACGCAAGTTGAAGAAACCGGTACTTTCAACATCCAAGCTGATATTCTTCAACCGGAAATAAACTGTCCCGGATTTTTTCAGCTATGCAACGGCAACCGATTAATGGCGGGACATCAGGGCATTTTATTGTTTGCCAATCCCAATAATAATGGTGCATTGTATTTAGGAATTAGTTTTAAAACGCCCGATGAATGGAAAAATAAAATTCCCTTAGATTTTCAGGACAGAAACAGCGTTGCCGATTTTTTATTGAAAAGATTTTCCAAATGGAGTGAAGTTTACAAACAATTAATACGTTCGGTATCAACATTTCAATGCTTGCCCACAAGGAAATTTCCTTTGAACAATGATTGGAAAAGTAACCGTCCATTACCCATAACAATGATTGGCGATGCTGCTCATTTGATGTCGCCTTTTGCAGGACAGGGTGTAAATACGGGATTATTGGATGCTTTGATATTGTCTGAAAACCTTACAAACGGAGAATTTACAAGTATTGAAAATGCCATCGAAAACTACGAACAACAAATGTTTGTTTATGCAAAAGATACGCAGGACGAATCGACAGAAAACGAAACCGAAATGTTTAGTCCCAATTTTTCGTTTCAAAAATTATTGAATCTATAAACAGTAAGAAAAAACGGCTACTAACAAGCAGTTTTGCAATAGTGGGGCAGAAGTGCAAAATTGAACTTGTGTGCTTCTATCAACTTTTGTACATTAGCTGCCAGTTTAAGATGGGTGCATTTGAGTATGCCCAAAGGAGCCCGCAAGTATGCGCAGGACGAAGCCAGTAGCCGCGCCGATGGTGGCGCGGGTCTATCTGCGCGTCAGCACCGACGCGCAGGACTTGGAACGCCAAGAGGCGATCACTACGGCCGCGAAGGCCGCCGGCTACTACGTCGCCGGCATCTACCGTGAGAAGGCATCCGGCGCACGCGCCGACCGGCCTGAGCTGCTGCGCATGATCGGCGACCTACAGCCCGGCGAGGTGGTCATTGCCGAGAAGATCGACCGCATCAGCCGCCTACCTTTGCCCGAGGCCGAGCGCCTGGTGGCCTCGATACAGGCCAAAGGCGCACGCCTGGCCGTCCCTGGCGTGGTCGATCTATCCGACCTGGCGGCCGAGGCCCAGGGCGTCGCCAAGATCGTGCTGGAAGCCGTGCAGATCATGCTTTTTCGCCTGGCCTTGCAGATGGCCCGCGACGACTACGAGGACAGGCGCGAACGCCAGCGCCAAGGCATTGAGTTGGCCCGCCAGGCCGGGCGGTACAAGGGCCGCCGTGCTGATCCGAAGCGCCGCGCCCAAGTTGTCGCGCTGCGCAAGTCCGGCTACAGCATCAACAAGACCGCCGAGCTGGCCGGGTACAGTGCGGCCCAGGTGAAACGGATATGGGCCGAGGTCAGCCAGGCCGAAGCGAAGCAGCACGGCGCGTTCGTGGAGGACGCATTGACGGAAGCCGATGCCCTGGCCGCTGTCGGCCAGGATGAGCGCCAGGAGGAAAGGGCATGAAGAAGCCGAACCAAGACGACGAGCCGTTTTTCATCACCGAGGAGATTGCGGCCGAAATGATCGCCGGCGGCTATGAGTTCGAGCTGCCGCCCATTCCTTGCACCATCCGCCTACGCGACGTGCTGGAGCGCATGACCGATGCTGAGCTAGCATTGCAGCCGGGCGAGATCGCCGACCAGGAGCGTGAACGCTGCCGGCGCAAGCCGTGTTCAACCTCATGATCTGGTCATGGTATTTTTCATGGCACTGAGCCTGATAGTTCTTGCAAATTGTTGTCACTAAAGGGTTTTGTGTGCTTGTTTACAATCGAGTGGGAGTGACGGGCACTGGCTGGCAATGTCTAGCAACGGCAGGCATTTCGGCTGAGGGTAAAAGAACTTTCCGCTAAGCGATAGACTGTATGTAAACACAGTATTGCAAGGACGCGGAACATGC
>NZ_VOYN01000099.1:0-4216 GCF_013420275.1 Acinetobacter sp. YH01020 | reverse complement strand
TGGAAGCAGATGAAATATTATTGGCGAGATTTTCAAGTCATGGCAGCTGACAAAATAGAGCAATGGGTTGAGAAAGTATCAAACCTATTCGGAAAAGAATACATGTTTACTTTTTAATGGAGACTTAATATGTCTAAGGCAAGCTGTATTGAATATAAATCAATATAGAAAGGGACGAGCGATATCGTCGCTGAAGTTGTAGGTTAAAATCGTTTCTCAATGATAAGCGAACTCTGATATCGTATATATACATGGCTGAGATGTATCCAACTGAATGAAAACAATAGATTATTACAATAAACAGGCTGATCAATTTATAAAGTCGACCTTGAATGTGGATATGGAAGCACTATACCAACCTTTTTAGAGCAATTAGCACATGATGCCTACATTTTAGATTTAGGTTGTGGCTCAGGTCGGGATACTTTGGCTTTTAGAAAAAAGGGCTATTACGTATATGCGATTGATTATTCTGAAGAACTTGTAAAAAAAGCGACTGAACTTACAGGGTTGAAAGTACGTTATCAAAGTTTTTATGACTAGCAGAATATGAAACATATGATGGTATTTGGGCATGTGCCTCTTTACTACATTGTGCTCGTAATAGACATCTCTGATGTTTTAAAATGTATTCATGCTGCATTAATGAATAGTTCATCTTCATATCAGCATGTTGAAGAGCAAGATCTTGAAAAATTTGCAGATTATTGGATAGGTCTGTCACCAATTCTCATTCATAGTTTGCCAGTTACTTGTATTCCTAGTAGACCACTTTAATTAAAATTAGGAATTTCATTCACTGGATATATTAATGTTAATGGATTTGATGTTAAAGAAATGAAGCCAAAACGCTGATAAAATTCCATCGCTTTTTGATCTTTTGCATGTATTACAACAAAATTTACACCAATAATTTGAGCAACTTTTGAAACTTGTTTGAGAGCATGTGCTAAAAGCACTTTTCCAATTCCTTGCCCTTGAGTCACTTTATCAACGGCAAAGCGACCTACAACAACACAAGGGAGTGGATAACGAGGTAAGCGTTTGGTGAGTACGGTATCTACTAAATCGAATCCAATAGAGGTACTAGATAGACAGTAAAACCCTATCACATTTGAAGCATGATCAACAGCAACATACGTTTTACTTGTCCCTGATTTCTGATGTTGGGACGCATATTGTTTAATGAACTTATTTAAGTCGTCTTGCCCACAATTAAATGATTTTCTTTGGTGATGAGTTTGTAAAATCTCAATTCTCATCTAATAAACTCATTAATTTCTTCATTTCATCGTTTGCAGGGCGTGGATTTTCAAGCAAATTCATTAACATATCACGATCAGCATTATTTACTTTCAACTCATGGTTAGATTTAAGTAAGTCTTTTGCTCGTTCAAAGGAGGATTGCAGCATAAAAGAACTTACACTGAGGCCTAATAAATTCGCAGCTTGCTCAATCACATTCTTTGCATCTGCTGTTGAACGAACATTAATTCGTTCAGTTGCTAAATTAGCCATTTCTTCACCAATAAGTACATCATTTTGATGTACAAATTATAACATATCAAGATGTAGCATCAAGACTTGACATACTCCCACCACTTTCGTTTTACCTCAAGTGGGGGATTCTAAAAGCAAAAGCTCTTAGGTGACCTTCCTCACGGATTTCAGTTGCTTTCTGCTTCACAGGGCGACCTTTACCTCATCCTCCCTCGACAGACAAAACGGTATGTCCTGCCGCCAAAATATTGCGAGAAGCGTTAATATCCGCATTCTCGCTAAAGCCACATTCAACACACTCAAACTTAGTTTGAGTAAGTCTATTTTCTTTGGCTACATGACCGCATGAGCTACACGTTTGACTTGTATATCTAAGGTCAATTTTGACGAGCAAACCACCTCGCCATAGCTGTTTGTACTCCAACATATCGACAAGCATCGACAAACCTTGATCAAGAATTGATTTGTTTAAGCCCGATTTGGCTTTAACATTCTTTCCTTTTTTCTCGATTGAGCCTTTCGCTGATTTCGACATATTGGCTACCTTTAAGTCCTCAACTACGATCATTGCGTGGTTTTTGCTGAGAGTTGTAGTGACTTTGTGCAAGTAATCATGCCGAATATTGGCAATATGATGGTGTAATTTATTGATCTTTAGATTCAGTTTTTTCCAGTTTTGACTAGGATCAGTCTTTCTGCGTATTCTTCTCCAACTAGACACCCAATGGCATTTACGCTTGGACAAAGAATATTGGCTTACTTGGACAGACTAAAACTTAGATCAGTGGCAAAAATATTAAGAAACAATGCTGATACGGAATGAAGCAATCCCTATAATTGATTAATTATATTCATGTGAACAAATAACCGCATTGGGTCATCCGAAAATTGAGTAAATATTCCTACGTGTTGGTAGAATTTCATTGCATCGTCATCTAGCACATCAATCACTACACCGATAGCTGGCAGCCCATGTTGATTGATGGAATATGCTGTTCGCAATGCATGAACCAAAGTTTTAATACCTAGCTGTTTATCTTGATGATCAATAGAAACTGCCAACCTTGCCAATAGCATGATGGGGATAGGGTATGCAGGTATAGATTTAGACTGTTTGGGTAAGGATTCACGGCTTACAGAACTACTTGCCAAGGTGAAATAAGCTGCAATCTGGGCTTTATTTTCATTGGATTGGCAAGGTAATACCCATGTTCGACTCAATCCAAGTATATTATTCTTAACTGCAAATCGACTTAGATATTCATTGAGGCTTTGCTTGCCACAATCAAAATTTTTTAGATTATGAATCGAAGCATCTGCAACTTCAAAAGTTGTTCCCAATAACAATTTTAAAAGCCCTCTTTATCTAAAAGTTGGGCAGCCTGCTTTAATCGGGCAGGAACGGTATGCTGTGCATTACAGACTTCAATAAATCGGTCAAACTGAGCGTTGCTTAATTCAATATTTGCTTGCTCTTGTAAAATTTGCGGTGCTTTATCTCGAATCAAGCGAACAAGAAATTCAGTTAATGAAGAACAGCCTAATGCAGCAGCAGCTCGTTCTGCCAATTGCTTTGTTTCAGCATCAACACGCATTTCTATACGCTCACGAACACTTGTAGACATATTCTATCTTCTCTAATCTCTAAATATTATTATACCATGTACGGCATATTTCCGTACATTAAATTTTGAAGTGAAAAAGAGTTCAAGTAAAAAAAGAATCCATGTCCAAGTAGTTGTTCATTTCGCAGTCTTTCCAATCTTTGTGTAATAAAGCCGTTTTATATACTGAAAAATTTAGTTTTATAGAGGGCTGAATATCAAAATCAAAAAATAGGACAAAAGACGTAAATGTGATATAATTCAATTGGTTAAATAATTTTTGGGTTTGCGCTTGTTAAAAATATAAATTACACTTTTTAAATTAATTCTCAAAAGATATTTGTATGATCAGTGTTTCAGGAAAGGCTGTTTGTCGTGACGAATTAACTTATATTGAAAATAAGTTGATGGATTTTTTAAAAGAAAGGCTTTCTAACGTTAATAAGAAGTTCCCAGGTACGGCTATTTTTAGAAAATTTGATCATGCCGCTACGTTTTATTATTATTCTGGATCAAGTAATAAGCCAAGAGGTATGCTATATCTCAAGTTCGGTTATAATTTATTTTATGATGATGGTAGAAAAGAAATTTTTGTTTCAACTTTAGGTTTTAATACTAAGAATAAAAGAGAAGATGGAATAGGATTACTTGATATTTTGAATGAGATAGCTCAAAAATTTGAATATGAGATCATCTCTTTTGAGGCTGACTATTCAGTTCAAGGATGGACTAAAAGACTTCGATTACCGCAAATAGTTGATATTTTCCCAAAAGAATTTAATAAGGTTTTACTAGACTACAAGAACAGTTTTACTGAGTATAATTTTTAGTAGCTGAATATAAAAAAGCCAGATGTACTATCTGGCTTTTTTATATGAATTGGTGTAACAATAAAGTTAGTAAATAAATTATATAAATCAAATATTTTTTATTAAATACAGAGTTTTTTTTGATTGAATTTTATTCATTTTAGGACTGTGTTATTCTAGGGTGTGTTGACATTTACAGCCGATAAATTGAGCTAAAGAGGCAACCATATAAATATACAAGCTAAAGCAACAGCGCTTTGATAGTTACGTTTTAGCTTATCGTATCTTGTGGCAATTCCTCTA
>NZ_VOYN01000098.1:0-4242 GCF_013420275.1 Acinetobacter sp. YH01020 | reverse complement strand
ACTCAGTGCAAGAAAATTTGATAGCCAAGTCAATGAAATTCATGCACGTGTAGCAGTCCTCAACAGATTTACGGAATTAGGTCGACCACTTACCCAAGTTACGCCTTAAATTTGGCTCAATTAGGGGAGGCTTTGTATTTCAAATCTTTGTGCAACAAAGCCCATTGCATTTATAGGTTAAATAAAATCTATTTGCCGTCATTCAGTTAATATATTTAATATGAAACATCTTACTAAAAATTCAAAAAATCGGTACATTTACACAATTAAAATAAATGATTCAAGAGCAAATCTTCATGTCTACGTTAAATGACCATGAAATTATTCAAATATTTAGAAATCACGCCCGTCCACTGTCAAATAAATTGACAGAAATGCTAAATGAGCATTATACGCATCAAACTGAACGTCGTGGTTGTGGTTATACTCAAGCAACACGGGTATTGGCGGAATATATTAATATCCCACGTGATGCGCAGGAATTAAATGATCTAAAACTTTTTGACCAGTTCGATACCAAAAGTTTAAAGCAATTACTTGAGCAGCAATCGATGCATCCAATTCATATCACTGATTGGCACAACCTTGACCAAAATCCAGAGATCATTACATTTTTAGCGAAACACTGCCACGAAACCTTTGCTGAACAATTAGAACAGGCTGTCTATTTTCAAAAAAAATTACGCCATATTGCACAACATGCTCAACTTGAAGAAAGCCAAGTACTGAGTCAACTGATTGCAGATGTAATTTTACCCCATACTTGTCATGATACATCGCTGACTCAGCTACACACATTGCAAGAAAAACCTAAAGTCGGCTCCTGTCCGATGGCTGAAAATTTTTTCTTAAAAATTGCGCACGGAAAAATACTCAGACAAGGTCGCATCAATATTTTTGTCGATGACAATTCAAAACCTATTTTGTTAGAAAAAATAAATATGGGTGATGATCATTCCTGCATTAGCTTACAGCCCTTATTGATGAATGGCGTACGTTTACCTGCAGGTGCTTTATTTTCGGTAGATTACGATGCTGAAATGCCTGAGCAATATCCGAGCTGTTCAGATTTTAAAGGACATATTATTCCTTATCGTGCTGCGCGGGGGTTCTGGTTCCTTAGATTGACGACTTTAGCGATTTCCCCTGAAAATCGGGCACGTGCTTTTAGTACACACTATGCACAACAGATTGAAAACGGTCTATATAGTCCTGGCACAACACAATTACAGCAATTGGTTGACTTAGCACAGCGTCAAGTTAGAGCATAAACGCATGTTAAATATTTGCTATTCACCACACTATTTTGCCCATACCCACACCAACAGCATGGAAAAACTCAGTGCAGTTGCAAATGCAATTTCTGAATTGGATGGTATTCAGCTTCATGCACCCAGCAGAATTGATCCCAATATTTTAAAACAACTACACGACCCAAATTATGTCGATGCCTTTTTAACAGGTACACCTGAAAAATTAGCGACATTTCAGGGATTTAAACCGTGGAATATCCAATTGCGAGATGCTGTTTTACATATTAATGCAGGGCAAATTTTAGCGGCAGAACTGGCATTTCAACATCAAATTTCAGGTAACCTTGCTCAAGGTTTTCACCATGCGATTTATGAGTTTGGTAACTCTTTTTGTACTTTTAATGGCTTAGCATTGGTTGCACAGCAGTTTCCAGAAAAACGTATTTTTGTTTTGGACTGCGATCAGCACGGTGGCAACGGCACTGCTGAATTTACCCGTCGTTTCAACAATTTATTTAATTTTAGTATTTATGGCTTAGCATTTGGTTGCCCAAGTTATGCACATTCAGAAACACGTCATATTCATAAAGATAAAGGTACTTTTTCCCAATATATCATTGCAATCCATGAAGCTTTTCAAGCTGCATTGGACTGGAAAGCAGATTTAATTATTTATCAGGCGGGAATGGACTGCCATCAGGATGATCCTTGCGGCTCTAGATGGTTTAAAACTGAATATATTCAGCATCGCGAAAGAATGGTGTTTTCATTGGCAAAAAAACACGGTATTCCACTCATGTTTGTACTTGCAGGTGGCTATCAGGCACTTGAACCCTTAGTACAATTACATGTAGAAACGATTAAAATTGCACAGCAGGTTTATTTCACAAACTAATGCTGTATTCAATAAAAAAATACCAGCTTTAAAGCTGGTATTTTTGGATTCACTTACCAAATCAATGTGCAGCTGATTAAGAAAAATCAAGTTCTTTTTCAAATGCTTTTAATTCATAACGCGCCATTGCAAGGTTAGACTTAGAACGGTCTAAAACCAAATACAAGAATAAGTTTTCGTTACTGTCCAATGGACGGATTAAGTGATATTGCTTACCTAGAGTGATAAGAATATCTTCGATGTTGTCATTTAATTGTAAAGCTTTTGCAACTTTGCGCTTTGAGCGAATAACTTCGGTGTTACCCGCTGCAGCAAGCTCCAAATCAATGCCTGTACCTTGGGGCGCCAAAGCCAAACCACTTTCGCTGTCAACTAAAGCACCTGCAACGAAACCATCAATACTTGTTAATGTATCTAAACTAATACGTGCCATTTTTTCATCTCAAGTTAAGGGTGTACACCCCATTTAAAATTACAAACCTAGTTTTTTTCGCAATTTTCCGAAGAAACTGCGTAGTTTATTCACCTGACCAGAATTTTCTTGCTTCTGTTCAATACTGAATTTTGCTGCATCCGCCTCAATTAGCTCACCCAATTTCAAAGTTTGTGCAATTGCGACAAATTTTTTCACACGCTCTAGAGAAATTCCTAGATGCTGTTGAACATCTTGTACTTTTGCACCTAAAGCAAAACAAGCTGCGATTTTTAAGTTATCTTTACGGTCTAAACTTTTTTCAAATTGTGGCCATATATTTAATTTAAAAACATGGTCAGCATCTACCTTTGGTAAATCTAAATCACCTGAATGTGAGATGGCTTGCCATAACCAAGTTCTTAAATCGTAAGGTGTTTTATCTTTAATCATCTCATGTACAAATGAATTCTTTGCATAAGTTTGATTAATAGTGTCTTTTAAACTGTACAACTCTTGATTCTGCTCAAACCAAACCCGCTCTGTTCTGGTATCAATTAATGCCAGAAAACCCGTGTGATCATACAATTGAATATAGCCATTTCGTGGTGTGAAAATTTCATTAAACACCGACTTATGATCTACTTTAGTTTGCGAATATTGTGCTGCAGAATTTCGAGCGCTATTCAACACAAAATTATCCTCAATAGGATTAACCTGACGGCCCATATAATTAAAATAACGCTGTTCTAACCATTCAACGAGCTGATTCAGACGAGTGAATGGATAAAATAATTTATCCTCAATAATACTACCTGCCTGATTAACATCTTTTACCAAACGTAAATAAGACTTCTGCTGCTGAATCACACGCTGAATATTTGGTGAATCAAAAAACATGTCATTCACAAGTAATAAATCAATTTCATTACTTGAGATATTCACCCATTGCACATTTACATCTGTTGGCACCGAAAGCAATAACTGGTTATTCATTTGGTCTAACGTTTCTAAATTTAAACCAAAAATCGCCACATTAAATGCTTTTTTCATAACTATTTAAACCTATAGACTATTTATACAATAAGGACTGATATAACCTTATTGTTTTGCCAGTATTTACTAAATTTAAGATTGAGCTATTGAACCGTACCGGGTTTGTCGGAGACCAACTTTCTTGAGAGAATGTTCCAATGACAAAACCAAAATATACCCCTGAAATCAGAGAAAGAGCGGTTCAATTATTGATTGAATCTGAAAAAGATTATCCTTCTACTTGGGCTGCAATCACAGCTATTGCACCTAAGATTGGTTGTACTCCTGAAACATTGCGTGTTTGGTATTTAAAGCATATGGATCAACTAAATCCTGCCAAAGTACAACAGATATCTGACCAAGAAAAAATGAAGCAAATGGAACGTGAAATTAAAGAATTAAAACGTGCCAATGAAATTCTACGTAAAGCAGCCGCTTTTTTCGCCCAGGCGGAGCTCGACCGCCCACACAAATAATGGTGGATTTTATCCAGAACAATAAAGATCGATATGGTGTTGAGGCGATTTGTAGGATTTTACCGATCGCAGCTTCAACCTATTACCGAACTTTAGATCTCGCTGACAATCCAGAACATCGAGCGAAACGAGATCTACATGATGAGCATCATGCTGAACAAATTAAACGAA
>NZ_VOYN01000097.1:0-4422 GCF_013420275.1 Acinetobacter sp. YH01020 | reverse complement strand
CGCGACTCATGAGTGCTCGGTTATATGCGGGCCAATTGGTTGTGCGATAGATTTTGTGTATAGGCTTCTTCATTTGAAAATTATATCGCTGAAAAAGCCTTTACAGATAGGTTTGTGCAACAAAGCCCTTGAAGACACTAATATTCGTTTCCAAGGCCAATATTACGATGACGAAACTGGCTTACATTATAACCGTTACCGTTATTATGAGCCGTATAGTGCAAGATATGTAAGTAAAGACCCGATTGGATTGTTTGGTGGGTTGAATAACTCTTCGTATGTGAGTGATCCGAATCAGTGGGTTGATCCGATGGGGTTAACTGAATGGACTGGTTCAAGTTATCAAGTTAGTGTTCTTGCCGGAACAGGAATTAAATATGATTTAAGATCCCAATGCCTAAATAATGAAAGAGGTGTCGCATCAATAGTTGTTGGTGGTGGCTCATATGGGCGGGGGGCACTTTAGGAGCGGCAGGAAGTAGATCAGTAACTTTTCATGACCCATATGATGGTGTTTATAAAGACGCATTGAATGGTGGGTGGGGAGATGTAAGTGCTAGTGTTGTATTATTTAGAGGTATAGGTTTTGGTAAAACTGGTTTAGGTGAAGCATCTAGTGATGGCTTAATGTCGACATATGATAGAGGAGTCGCTGCTAGTGCTGGAGTTTCAAGTGGACATGTTATACCTAGTTTATCTAGCTATAAGGTTGAAGCTTGTTTTACAAATGACCCACGTGGGCCCATTTGTAATGGTCGAAATGGTAGATGTGAAAAAAGTGTACCTAAACCAAAGCCTCGATCATATATCGATCCCAAAACCATTCCTGAGTATGATCCTCGCTCTCATGCACATATTCCGCCAAATAATGTCAACATTAATGACATTTTTAACAAAATGAGTTTTTAAGAGGTTATGTACAAAATGCTGAAAAAGAAATTATTAGTGAGTCTAGCTGTAAGTATATGTATTACTGCTTGTAATGCTTCAAATACATCATCTGATTTAAATATGACATTTGAACAAGCTGAGCAGTTAAGATCACAAGCAGAAGCTGCACCATCAAACTCTGATGAAAAGAAAGAATATTATAAAAGACTCGAACCTATTTATGAAAACTTGGCAAAAGAGGGTAATAGTGATGCTCAACTAATATTGGCAGATATTTATTTTAAAGCGCTGAGTGGAACTTATGATACTAAAAAATCATTTGAGTGGACAAAAAAATCGGCAGATAATGGAAATGTCTCCGCTATGTATAATACTGGTTTTAAGTACTACACTGGAACTGGAGTTCAAAAAAGTATAGAAAATGCAAAAAAATATTATCTTAAAGCTGCTAAGTTGAATGATGTTGATGCAATGGGCTCTATAGGCTCTATTTATATTGAAGAAGGAAATATTGAAGAAGGGTTAAATTATTTAAAAAGTGCAGCCGAAAAAAATGATGCTCTTTCATTATTTGAGTTAGGGTTGATATATTGCGAAGGTGTGGTTGTTAAACAAGACTATAAAATTTGTAATAATTACTGGGAAAAATCTGCATCATTAAATAATGCTGAGGCTGCTTTAAATTTGGGTATTAATTTGATAAATAGTAATGGTATCACTAAAGATGTGGATCGAGCTATTAAGTATTTTGAATTAGCTAGTAAAATGAGTAAAGGACAAGCATCTTATAACTTAGGGGTCATATATTCATCTCCAGATTATAATAAGTTAAATGAAAGTTTATCTCAATTTTACTTTAATAAAGCATATGAGCAAGGCATCTCAAGTGCTAAAGAAAAGATAAAACAGTAAGTATTCAAATAATTTTCTGTAATTTATAAGAGATAGCATAATAATGCTCAAAAATAAAGTTCTGTTTATTTCCGCTATAAGCATTGTTATATGTAGCTTAATTGCTTGTACAAATTTGAATAAACAGGACAAGTTCCCTACGCTCGAGGAAGAGTGTAAATTAGCAGGAAGTAGTAGTAAGCAGTGTGAAATTCTTAATTTAAAAGATTTATCCTTAGATGAAAAAGAGAATCTAATGGGATGGGTCTATCTAAATGGGTTAGATAATATCAAACCTAATTATGATAAAGTGAACCGTACCGGGTTTGTTGGAGACATTTTTATTTAAGTTAGGCCACGTGACCTAACGGGTTAATCTAATCTTATCATAGTACATTGCTTCAAACTCAAAAGGCGATACATAACCCAATGCGCTGTGTACACGCTTTTTGTTGAACCAATCTACCCAATTTAATGTCGCAAGTTGTACATCCGCTAAACCTTGCCAGTCTGCTTTTAAATATTCAATCACCTCAGTTTTGTATAACCCATTCACTGTTTCAGCCAAAGCGTTATCGTATGAATCACCAGTCGTACCGACCGATGCTCGTAAATTTGCAGTTTCTAAACGATTGGTATAGCGAATAGAAAGATATTGAACACCTCTATCGGAATGATGAATCACATTCTTTGGCATGCCTCGATCGTGCAATGCTTGCTCAAGTGCATCGAGCACCATATCTGTATTCATCCGTGTAGATACTTTCCATCCAACAATTGCTCGTGAGAACACATCAATAATAAAGGCGGTATAGACCCAGCCTGAATGAGTTTGAATATACGTAAAGTCACTCACCCACAGTTGGTCAGGATGATCAGCATTAAAATTACGTTTCACTAAATCATCTGCTCTTTTTTGATCATCTCGGTTACGGGTGGTTTGTTTATTCTTACCACGCCAAACACCTTGTATACCTAGCTTCTGCATCAATCGAGCAACTGTACAACGTGCGATAATATAACCTTCACGTTTCAATTGTTGCCAGACCTTACGCACACCATATCGACCTGAACTTTCTTTCCAAATTCGTTTAATTTGTTCAGCATGATACTCATCATGTAGATCTCGTTTCGCTCGATGTTCTGGATTGTCAGCGAGATCTAAAGTTCGGTAATAGGTTGAAGCTGCGATCGGTAAAATCCTACAAATCGCATCAACACCATATAAGTCTTTATTGTTATGGATGAAATCCACCATTATTTGTGTGGGCGGTCGAGCTCCGCCTGGGCGAAAAAAGCGGCTGCTTTACGTAGAATTTCATTAGCACGCTTTAATTCTTTAATTTCACGTTCCATTTGCTTCATTTTTTCTTGATCAGATATCTGTTGTACTTTAATAGGATTTTGCTGATCTAAATGCTTTTGATGCCAGGCACGAAGTGTTTCAGGAGTACAACCAATCTTAGGCGCAATAGCTGTGATCGCAGCCCAATTAGATGGATAGTCTTTTTCAGATTCAATCAATAATTGAACCGCTCTTTCTCTGATTTCAGGGGTATATTTTAATTTGGTCATCGGAACATTCTCTCAGAATACTGAGTCTCCGACAAACCCGGTACGGTTCAAGTGATAATGACCAAAAAAGCAGTGTGCAAGAAAATATAACTCAGCATGCTGAGTAGCAGTACCAGCATTAGCTAATTATAGTTTACCTGCCTCACCATAAGTATTTTCGATGGGTGGGTAGTCTATACTAATACAAGTCCTGTCGGCGCATCTACATTATTGGATGAAGCAAAAGACCGCTGCATTAGTTATGCCTAATGCAACTCAAGTGGCAAATGTACTGAAATGAAGCGATTACAAGAACTGGGGAAAAGATATCAAGAAGAAAATCCTGTGTATTTAAATGTACCTCCGAGTTCTCAATGGTTTCCGTCAAGTTTTTAATTTTTGGAGTTAGTAAATGAAATATTCTTATTCTATCTTTTTCAGCCTATTGATGGTAAGTGGTTGTAGTAATGGTACATCAACGGAGCAAGATTCATATCAAAAAATACAGAAATATTCTGAAGCTGGCGACAAGGAAAATTATTTAAAACTTTTAGAAACGTCTGCTGAAAGTGGGGATGTAATTGCCCAAAATGAATTGGCTGGATTATATGCATTTGGTGAGGGCGTACCAAAAAGTGGAGAGAAATTTATTTATTGGTCAGAGTTAGCTGCATCTAAGGGGTCTTCACTTGCTCAACTTAATTTAGGTACAGCCTATTTTTTTGGAACTAATGGAGTAACTCAAGATTTGGTAAAAGCAGAAAAGTGGCTAACACTTGCTGCAAGTAATAATGAAGAAATTGCTAAAAGTTATTTACAGAAAATAAAAAATAATGAAATACCAGATGCATCAATACCAGATGATATAAAACTTCTTATGGAGAGTGATAAGTAGTTTGGTCTATTTACGGCTTTGTTGCACAAAGATTTGAAATACAAAGCCCCCCCTAATTGAACCTAATTTAAGGCGTAACTTGGGTAAGTGGTCGACCTAATTCCGTAAATCTGTTGAGGACTGCTACACGTGCATGAATTTCATTGACTTGGCTATCAAATTTTCTTGCACTGAGTTTATCCCCCAATAAT
>NZ_VOYN01000096.1:0-4587 GCF_013420275.1 Acinetobacter sp. YH01020 | reverse complement strand
GCATGTTCCGCGTCCTTGCAATACTGTGTTTACATACAGTCTATCGCTTAGCGGAAAGTTCTTTTACCCTCAGCCGAAATGCCTGCCGTTGCTAGACATTGCCAGCCAGTGCCCGTCACTCCCACTCAAATGTTAATAGGCCGCCTCTATGAAGGGGGCTGTTTTCGGGGTCGATTTCCAGGGGTTCATTGACACTTGAGGGGCGGGCTATGCCTTCCCTCTTGGCGTCCAATCCGCCCCTTGGGGCGTCAAATCAAGTCCGCTTTGTTCGGGCTGGGGTTGAAGTTGAAGCTGGGAATCTCCCCCGGCTTATGGCTGGCTGATGGTACTGGTTTGGGTGTCGCTGGGGTGGCTTTCTTGGGGGCCGGTTGGGAGGATGCCGGCGGTCTTGCGGTGGCCTTTTCAGGCTCGCCTGGCGACCGAATCAGACTGTTCACATAGCTGATAAAAGCATCATATCCGAAGCTGATTTTCCCTTCATCGTGCAGCGTTTTCCAGATGGCTTTTACCGGCCAGCCATCGGTCAAAGCCTCTTTTATGTCGTCGCGCTGGGCCAGGAAAGCCGCCCGATTCTGTCCTGAACGGGTGGGCTTTTGGGTCTGCATTTGCGCTGCAATGCGCTCTGTAAGCCGTTTAGTCATGCCGATTCTACCGCCTTTTATATGTCGATTTATCCGCGATTTAATGCCGATTCTATCGCTATTAAAGCGATTGTAAGGCGACTAAAGCCAGATTGCACGCCTTATGCGTGGAATCGGCTTGTGTTTGTCGATAAAACGGGTTATAGCCGGTAAATGGTAGTGATGTTAAAGTGGTGGTGAAGCGGGCAGGATGTGTGAAGTAGGCCCACCATGCAAGCATGGTGTTCCTCTTCACTTCCCCTTATTCGCACCTGCGGCGCTCAACGGGAATCCTGCCCTGCGGGGCCATCGGCGGACGCCGGAATAAGAGAACCAGGAGGACGCCAAAGATGGAGGCGACAGAGCAGAAGGTAACGAGAAAAAGCAGCACGCCGATCAAGGTGTATTGCCTGCCGGAAGAGCGGGCCGCCATTGAGGCCAACGCACAAGCGGCTGGCTTGAGTACGTCTGCTTTTTTGCTGGCCGTGGGGCAGGGTTACGCCGTCCAGGGCGTGACCGATTACGAGAACGTGCGCGAGCTGGTGCGGGTCAATGGCGACCTGGGCCGCCTCGGTGGTCTGCTGAAATTGTGGCTGACCGACGATGCCCGAACGGCCCGGTTCAGCGCTGAAACTGTCTTGGGCCTGCTGGCCCGGATTGAGGCCAACCAGGACGAAATGAGCCGATTGATGGAATCTATTGTGCGACCCAGGGCAGCATCATGATTGCCAAGCATGTTGCCATGCGTTCCCTGGGCAAATCAGACTTTGCCGACCTGGCTAAATACATCACCGACGCACAGAGCAAAGACCACCGGCTGGGCCATGTTCAGGTCACGAATTGCGAGGCGCATTCAGTGCGCGATGCCATCACCGAAGTGCTGGCCACCCAGCACATGAACACCAGGGCCAAGGGCGATAAGACCTATCACCTGATTGTCAGTTTTCGCGCCGGCGAGAATCCCGATGCCGACACCTTGAAGGCGATAGAGGAACGGATTTGCCAAGGGCTAGGGTTTGGTGAGCATCAGCGTATCAGCGCCGTGCATAACGACACCGACAACCTGCACATCCACATTGCCATCAACAAGATTCACCCGACCAGGCACACGATGCACGAACCGTACTATCCGCACCTGGCGCTGGCCGACTTGTGCGAGACGCTGGAACGGGACTATGGCCTGGAGGCAGACAATCACCGGCCGCAGCAGCGCGGGGCGGCATCGAGGGCCGCCGACATGGAGCGCCATGCCGGCGTGGAAAGTCTGGTGGGCTGGATCAAGCGCGAATGCCTGGACGACATTAAAGCCGCGCAGTCCTGGACGGAGCTGCACCAGGTCATGCGTGATAACGGCCTGGAGATTACGCCAAGGGGTAACGGGTTGGTGATCCGGGCCGATGACGGCACGATGGTCAAGCCCAGCACCCTGTCCCGCGATCTGTCCAAGCCTGCCCTGGAAAAGCGGCTGGGAGCCTTTGAGGCGTCACCGGATCAGCAGGAGAAGCCGCCCAGGCGGCAGTATCAAAAGAAGCCGGTACGGTCACGCGCTGACACCACCGAGCTTTATGCCAGGTACAAAGTTTTTTATCGCCAACTTATCAATGATAAATAAAAGTCACATCTATGTCAAAATCACTTATAACCGCACTCATTGTTGTCGCGCTTGATGCGATTGGTTTGGGATTAATCATGCCGGTGGTTCCGGCTTTATTAAATGAATTTGTACCGGCAGAGCAAACAGCATTTCACTATGGTGTTTTTTTATCGCTTTATGCGTTTATGCAGGTCTTTTGCGCGCCCGTTTTAGGGCGGTTATCTGACCGCTATGGACGGCGGATTATTTTGCTGGTTTCATTTTTAGGTGCCACGATTGATTATAGCATAATGGCGGCAGCGCCTGTTTTATGGGTGCTTTATATCGGCCGGATTATCTCAGGTGTTACCGGAGCAACTGGTGCAATCGCGGCATCAATTATCGCTGATACAACTAAACAGGAAGAACGTGCGCGTTGGTTTGGTTTTATGGGGGCGTGTTTTGGTGCAGGTATGATTGCAGGGCCTGCTATTGGCGGTGTTCTTAGTGATATATCTGTGCATGCGCCCTTTGTGGCAGGGGCTCTTCTCAATGCAATTGCCTTTTGTTTGGTGGCTTTCTTGTTGCCCAAAACGCCGTCACAACCGCCTGAAGGACAGCCAGCCAAAATCAATTTGTTTGAAGGCTTTCGCTTCAATTTTGCAGTTCAGGGACTTGCCAGCTTTTTTGCGTTGTTTTTTCTTATGCAGCTGATTGGGCAGGCGCCCGCCGCTTTGTGGGTGATTTATGGCGAACAGCGCTTGAATTGGGATATTGGCACAGCAGGTGTGTCGCTGGCCGTTTTTGGTGCAGCACATACATTCGTACAAGCTGTTTTAACCGGCACTCTTTCAAAGCGACTGGGTGACCGCGGTGTGTTGCTGCTTGGAATGGGCGCTGATATGTGCGGGTTTTTATTGCTGGCTTTTATCACGCAAAGCTGGATGGCGGTATTCTCAGGAACGGGTCCTATACCAGGAGCAATTCAAGAATTGCAACAGCAGATTTTTACTGAATGGTTACCAACTTCAGGTTTTGAATATGCTGAATTGCCAGATATCGAATTATATTTAGATGCTAATCCTCAGAATGCACAGTTCCAAATATGGCTCCCGATTCGTGCAAAATAAAAAAGTTGTGGCAAGTTTTTTGCCACAACTTTTTTTGAATAAAATGACTCTTAGTATTTTATAACTGACAATCAGCATATTAGATACTATAGTTGTTGTTGGCCTTTTAATTTGTTATAATCATATTGAGAGTAATTAGGAAAAAAGGAGCGTGGACAGATGACTAGAACGTGGTTTATTACTGGTGGAAGTAAAGGAATTGGTTTTGAGACAGTAAAATTAGTATTAGAAAATGGCGACCAAGTCATTTCTTTTTCTAGAACAGAAGGAAAACTCAGCAGGTTAAAAACAGAATATGGATCTTCTTTGCTGATCTGTTTAGGCGATATTGAAGAACGAGACATGGTAGTAGCCGCTGCTGCTAAGGGAGCAGAAAAATTTAATGGCATCGATATTGCTTTGAGTAATGCGGGAATGATGCTTGGAGGAATGATTGAGGAGACAACAGAAGAAGAGGCGCGTCAGATAATGAATGTAAACTTTTTCGGTTCTCTTTGGACGGCTCAAGCGGTTTCTCCTTTTTTGCGAGACAAATCAGGTCGTTTTATCCAAATGAGTAGTATCGGGGGCATCATGTCTTGGATGACTTCAGGTCTATACAGTGCTAGTAAATTTGCGGTAGAAGGATTGACGGAAGCTTTAGCACAGGAACTGGCTCCTTTTGGTGTTCATGTGACTATTGTTGAACCAGGAGGTTATTGGACAGATCTTTACAAGAAACTGCATAATAGTAAACGCTTGCCGGATTATCAAGAACTGCATCAACAAATGGATGCCTTCGCAAAAGAACAGGAGGGTCAGGCGACAGATAGTGACCCTATATTAGCAGCAAAGACAATCTTAAAACTTGCGGCATTGCCTGAACCACCACTACGTCTAATATTAAGTGATTCTCTTTTTGATGGGGTGATCGAAGCAACGGAAAATAAAATCGCCGGGTGGAAAGCAGAGGAGAGCCTCAGTCGGGAATCAGAAAAATTGATTCCAATGCCTGAAGGGTATTTAGCTGATAAGTAGATGACGACAGGAAAGTGACAATAAAAAATGAAAGAAATCATTGAAGAAATTCAAGCATACAAACCTTTTACACAGCAAGAAGCAAATGATCAAAAACTTTTTCTAAAACAAATACAATTTACGTATAGGAAGAATAAACGCCCTTTTCACCCAAGTCCAACAGCTTTGGACCGCAGTTGACTCTTTCGACACCCCTGCGATGCAACCCAATCCGGCTGACGGGGAGCCAGCAACGCTGAAAATTTAC
>NZ_VOYN01000095.1:0-4799 GCF_013420275.1 Acinetobacter sp. YH01020 | reverse complement strand
GTAAGACAGATCTTGGAATAAGAGAATGGGAGTGCATGAGCTGTGGTACAGCTCATGATCGAGATATAAACTCAGCTCTAAACATTCTTGCGCTTGGGCATAAGCGTCTAGCTGTAGGAATCACCCTTTTTTAAGGGGGTGAGGATGTCAAATATTCCAAAATGAATTAAAACTAATATGACTGATCAAAAAAAAGCACACAGTTCTGTGTGCTTTTTGAAAACTTGGAAGATTTAGCCAGTGTTACGCAAACCTGCCGCAATACCCGCGATGCTAACCATCAACGCATGGTCGACTGGGGTATTTTCAGCTTGACGCTCGGCAAGGTATGCACGGCGGCGTTTCATCAGTTCGGCTTGTAGTAAATGTAGCGGCAATAAATAAGGCTTACGCACCTTCATGGATTGGTCGAGCACATCGTTACTGCTAAGTAATTTCGATTCACCTTTGAGTGCTAATAGCGTTTGTACCGCATCACGTAAACGCTGACGTAACTCTTCGCCCAATTGTTTGAGGTCTGCGTCATCCGTCAGATGAGACTCATAATATAGTGCCACATGGCCATCAGCTTTGGACAAGACCATTTCCAACATATCAATCAGGGTTTGGAAGTAGGGCCATTGTTCCAACATTTCTTCGAGTGTTTGCTTTTGACCTTGATCAATCACTTGATTAATCGCAGCACCTGTACCGAGCCAAGCAGGTAGCATCAAACGGATTTGCGTCCATGCGAACACCCAAGGAATCGCACGTAATGACTCAATTCCACCGCTAACTTTACGTTTGGCTGGGCGTGAACCGAGCGGTAACATTTGCAGCTCCAGTTCGGGTGTCACAGTCCGTAGATATTTTACAAAATGCGGATTTTCACGCACAGTTTGACGATACACCTGTACCGACAGATCCGTCATGCTGTGCATGAGCTGACGCCATTCCTGTTTTGGTTCAGGCGGTGGCAATAAGGTCGCTTCTAAGGTCGCTGCGGTGTAAATTTCCAAGTTTTGTAAGGCAATGCCTTCTAATCCAAACTTGAAGCGAATCATTTCCCCTTGTTCTGTGACACGAATCGCTCCTGAAATCGAACCCGGTGGCTGTGAAAACAGCGCTTGCTGTGTCGGCGCTCCACCACGGCTGATTGAACCGCCACGGCCATGGAATAATGTCAGTTGCACATCATGCTTTTTCGCAACCGCAGTTAATTCTTCCTGCGCACGATACTGCGCCCAGTTTGCCGACATAAAGCCCGCATCTTTGGCTGAGTCTGAATAGCCAATCATCACTTCGTGTTTACCCTGAATATGCTGCTTATACCAATGCATATTGAATAGGGTATTCATGGTACGGGCGGCACCATCCAAATCTTTTAGAGTTTCAAACAGTGGCACGACACGTAGCGCTTGTTTGATGCCGGCTTCTTTTTGCAGTAACAATACGGCCAAGACATCGCTCGGATGTTCGGCCATGGAAATAATATAAGCCCCTAAACTTTCAGGTGGCTGTTCTGCCAAAGTGCGCATGGTCGCAAAGACTTCTTGTACATCTGGATGTTCAATCAGACTTTGTTTCGGCTCATTTAAAAACTTCGGTAACAGTGGGCGTTTGCTTTGCAGTTCCTGAATCAAGAAGTTTTGACGGGCTTGCTCCGTCCATGTTTCAAAATTGCCTAAACCTAAATATTCAGTAATGGCAGAAATGGCTTGGCGATGACGAGTCGACTCTTGGCGAATATCCAGTTTGAGTAATTCAATACCGAAGCAATTGACGCGGTGAATAAAGTCGAGCAATTGGCCATTGGCAATTTCAGGTAAACCGCTATCGATCAGTGAACGGTAGCAAACCAACAGTGGATCAAGCAGCTCATGTCGGCTTTTAATGACTTGGCTATCGTCAGCATCTTCACCACGGAGTTTTAGTGCCAACCAGTGACGAGTGGCTTTGAGGCGTTCACGTGCATCACGCAGGTATTCACGATACGGTTCAGGGTGGAAATGGCCCAAAGCATCACTGAGTTCTTTACTGCATTCTTGAATCGAAAGTTCCCAACGTAGGTCTTCGATATCGCGTAAATACAGGTCGGCAGCTTTCCAACGTGAAAGCCAAAGCACTTCTTGAGTAATGTTATGGGTGACGTTTGGGTTGCCATCACGGTCACCGCCCATCCATGATGCAAAGCGCACAGGGGCAACATTTAAAGGCAAGGTCTTGCCACAATGATCTTGAACCATGCCATCCAATTCACGCATGAATTTGGGTACAGCATTCCACAAGGTCTGTTCAATGGTCGTGAAGCCCCATTTGGCTTCGTCGACAGGTGTCGGGCGATGTTGACGAATTTCATCCGTTTGCCATGCCGAGCAAATCAGTTGTTTTAAATCATCCAGCACGGCTTTGCGTTCGCGTGGCGTAAGTTTTTGTTGATCCATTTTAAACAGGCAATCATTAATCCCATCATATTTCTGGATCAAGGTACGGCGGCTGACTTCAGTTGGATGTGCAGTCAGGACCAGTTCAATTTTTAATTCACAAATTTGTTGGAACAGTTGGTCCGAACTGATGTTATTGCTTTTAAATTTTTCAAATAAATGATCGAGTGGATTCGGTGAAGGTGCTTGCTCATCAAACTCACTTTGGCGACGGCTGCGCACCACATTGTATTGTTCGGCAATATTGGCAAAGTTGAGAAAGTGCGTAAATGCACGGGTCAGTGGCAGAATTTCTTCATCTTTTAAATTTAAAAATAATTGTTCTAACTGTTTTTCAGCTTCAACTTGTCCATCGCGCGCGCCTTTAGATAAGGCACGAATTTGCTCTACCTGATTAAACAAATCTTGTCCTGCATGCTGCTTTAGGGTTTCACCTAATAAATTGCCCAGTAAGCGCACGTCTTCACGTAATGGAGCATCAATTTGTTGAATCATTTGTTATTTCTCCGCGTATTCCTGTCTCGACTATACCCCGAAAGTGCTGTGGCAAAAGGGGGGTACAGACAAAAGTCGGATGACTTTTCTAGGTAAATGAGCAGTAGCTATGCCATTTGTTTCAGTTTAGCCTTGAAATATTTCAGAAAATGCTTAGCTCTGTGTGCCGAGTTGATATTTCAGCATAAAGATGTCGATGGCAGAGTGAATAATGGCCTGTCGCTCTGCTGTTTCAGGTACTGGGCGCATGCCCAATAAGACTTCTTGATGGCGTAGTCCCATCAGTAGCGACACAATCAGTTCAGTTTGTCGGGCAGGATTATCCTGCTGAATGAAATTTAAAGCTGCTGCGTCTTGAAAGAAATTCTCCCAGACTTGGCGCATTTTCAAATGTGAGGCACGGAAAAACTGTTCCACCAAGGGACTGTGTTCGGCAGCCAACTCCAAAAGTAATAAGTCCAGTTTAATGGCTTCTGGCAAATTCATGATGTTCAGCCCCAACTCACAAATTTCAACGAAAGCCTGCATAAAATGACTTTCGCTGTGCAGATGTCGCGGGCGAGTATTTAAAATATATTCACAGGTATCTTCAATTGCACTGGTAAATAAAGTGGCTTTGTCCTGAAAATGGTTATAGACCGTCAGTTTGGTGACTCCTGCATGTTGCGCAATCTGATTCATGCTGCAACCATGATAGCCCATTTCTAAAAAAAATTGTTTTGCAGACTCTAAAATCCGTTGTCGTTTTTCTAAGTCTTTTGGGCGGCCGACATTCATTTGCTGAAAAAATTCCAAAAAAGGCGAAAAGGTCATTGATTTCGGATAATTAATCTAATTAATGTACCGCATGGTTTATTAATTAAAAAACAACCAAATTAATTGAATAATATTCTGCCCTAAAAAAGACTTTTTATTAAGAGCGAACTTCATGAGTACGATTAAGACCACAGTTGTCAGCATGATTATCGTTTGCAGTGTGACCTTATGGGGATGCAGCAAGGATAAAGCCCAAACGGAACAGGAAGTGCCATTTGTGATGGTGACTCAGCCGGGTGCCACACATTTTGAACAAAAAAGTTATGCGGGTGATGTACAAGCACGCCAGCAAACAGCTTTAGCGTTTCGGGTTGGCGGTCAAATCACTGAGCGCTATGTCGATGTTGGAGACCAAGTCCGAGTCGGGCAAGTCTTGGCAAAATTAGACGTCAAAGATGCACAGTTGCAACTGAATGCAGCACAAGCACAGCTTGAAAGTGCGCGTTCCGCTGCACAAATTGCTGAAGATGAATTAAAACGATTTAAGCAATTATTGCCAGTCAATGCCGTGAGTCGTTCGCAGTACGATGCGGTGGAAAACCAATATAAAGCGGCACAGTCGAACTTAAAGCAAGCCCAATCAAATTATGATGTGAGTCGTAATCAGACCGGTTATAACCAATTAATTGCCAATAAAACTGGGGTCATTACTGAGCGCAATATTGAGATTGGTCAAGTGATTGCAGCAGGACAACCGGCATTTCAATTGGCGATAGCAGGTGAACGTGACGTGGTCATTGGTGTGCCTGAACAAGCGGTTACTGAAATTAAAACAGGGCAGGATGCATGGGTTACCTTGTGGTCGAAACCACAGGAAAAATTTGCAGGCTATGTACGTGAAATTAGTCCTGCTGCCGATCAGTCTCGTACTTATAGTGTCAAAGTGGCATTACGTGAAGGCAATAGCGCCATTCAACTGGGGCAAAGTGCACGGGTATTTTTAACTAAATGTGCGGAATTCTCCATCTATAATCTGTGATTTAGATGGAGATGGATAGCACGCCTTTTCAGTCGGGTCTTTCTTGGTTTTGGATGTATTCTCGAATTACATCAATTGTCGCTCCA
>NZ_VOYN01000094.1:0-4840 GCF_013420275.1 Acinetobacter sp. YH01020 | reverse complement strand
CGACCTAATTCCGTAAATCTGTTGAGGACTGCTACACGTGCATGAATTTCATTCACTTGGCTATCAAAACTCCTTGCACTGAGTTTATCCCCCAATAATTTGATGCAATGCATCTTAGTTTCGACCATACTTCGGCAATGATAGCCGGACCATTTTTTCCATAATGTCCTGCCTAAACGTTTAACTGTTCGAAGTAATTCATTTCGCGCTAGCGAGCTGATCTTTGTATCTTTCCAAGGTTTCGCATTTTTTCTTGGAGGAATCACCGCATGCGCTTGCCGATCTGCAATGACCTGACGGCATTGCTTGGTGTCATAAGCTCCATCGGTATAAACAGAGTCAATCTGCTCATCTTGTGGAATCTGATCGAGTAAATCACCAAGCACTTGTGAATCACTCACATTATTTGTAGTGAGTTGAATGGCGCGTATTTGAAGGGTTTCAGCATCTATACCAATATGAAGTTTACGCCATTGGCGACGATATTCAGGTCCATGTTTCTTGCGTTTCCATTCGCCCTCACCTAGAAACCTCATGCCTGTAGAGTCTATGAGTAGATGCAGCCCATCGCTACTTTTTTGGTAGCTGATTGCAATATCAATATGCTTTTGTCTTCTACAAAGCGTACTGTAATCTGGTGCGGTCCAATTTAATCCACAAAGTTTAATCAGACTTTGCACAATGCCAGTGACCATACGTAAAGATAGACGGAATAAGGATTTAATCATTAAGCAGCATTGGATAGCTGCGTCGGAGTAGGTTTGATTTCGCCCTTGTTTGCCTTTTGATGGAGCATACCATTGCGTAGCAGGATCAAACCAAATGGCAATATTTCCGCGACTCATGAGTGCTCGGTTATATGCGGGCCAATTGGTTGTGCGATAGATTTTGTGTGTAGGCTTCTTCATTTGAAAATTATATCGCTGAAAAAGCCTTTACAGATAGGTTTGTGCAACAAAGCCCTTTGAAAGGTAAAACACCGATGGAAAGGTACTTTGAATTATGTGAAGAAACCCCTTTCTCTGATGAGGTCCAGAAGCAATACAACCCATCCAATGAACGGATTCAACACGCCAATTACAAGATGGATTGAGAGATCGCTAAATTGAAACGATCTCTATGAATCACACACTAATCAACTACAACTTAGAAAAAAATTTTCAAATTTGTCACTTAAAAACATAAAACCCCTACCATCACAGCAGAGGTTTAATAGATAGATCATTCACTTAATATCATCAAATCAACAGATGCAAAACAAAGCCTATGACAGCCATTATCATCAGCCATACATATATTAAGAGGATTTATCCTTAGGCTTCACTTACACCACAGGTCAGGACATGTGTTCCATTATTTTTGGTCAGTAAAGCAATATAGTTAACAAAGTAGGCTTGTCCATCTTCTTCAACACGTGGCTTAAAGCTCACAGAAATTTGCTTTACATTTCCATCTAAATGAACAAAGTGTAAACCATTATATTTCCGTTTTAATGCGTTATTTGCACTCAGCATAGGCTCATAGTCCAAATCTGAACTTTGCAATTTTTTTTGCTCTGCACTGAACTGTTTAATTTGAGATTGATTGAATACCGTAAAACGAACACCATCTCGCTGCTCTATAAATTGTTTAACAGCTTCAAGGTCAACCCCTGCTCTAAATATAGCTTGGTACTTTGCACCATAGCCATAATGGTTTGCAGTCTCAATTTTACTGAATAAAGCAGCGTTAGGGCTCTTTGGTGTAAAGATTCGCATATCAGGTGTGTCACCTTCTGAATCTTTATACTCAGGGTAATATTTATATTGATTTTGTTCAGTATAGCTTTGCTTGAGTGACGTCTCTATCGCCTTATGTGCATTTCCAGTAATTTCACGCACCGCTAACTGATTATAAAATGGCGACTCTTGTGTATTTTGCGTATTCCAATTTTGACATAGCAGTGCAGAATCAAGTTTTGAATACTGCTGCTGTTTTTTTTGCTCTGCCGTGTTGAGAGTAACAAGCATAGCTTGTGCTTCTTCATTGCCTTTTTGAGCAGCTTGCAACAATAATTGTTTTGCCAATTGTGGGTTTCGTGTCACACCATCGCCATTTAAGTTCATTTTTGCCAAAGTCACTTTGGCAGGTGCATAATTCTTCACACTAGCACGGTTTAACCACTCTACTGCTTTAGGAATATTTCTAGGGATTGATTTTCCTTCATAATATGCCATGCCCAATTCATATTGATTTTTTGCAAATCCTAAAAGTAAGGCTTTACTTTGTAAGCCTGCAATTGCAGGAATAATCGGTTCATGAATATTTTCTGCAAAAACCGTCTGCGTTATAAGTACGCTTGAACTCAACAACAAGCCCATCATCATATTTTTCATTCATTTACTCTTTATTTTTTGAAGGTATCAGCTGTACTAGCATCTCTCTTGCTAAGCTGATACCCCATTAAACTTATGTTCTATGTTCTACAACGTGTAGTGATTGAATGGCTATTTTTGCTCAGGATAGCTGCCTGTGGCTGCATTATATTTTTGTACAATGCTGTTATTTTTCTTTTTCAAGCTCCAATCTGTACCGCTGTAGCTAATTTGAATAGGATAAAGCTCAGCATTCGGCTCTGTCGTTAATATTTTATATTTACCTTCATAACCATATTCATATTCACGGTCTTTGGCTTCGATATAACGTGTACCAACTACACCTGCATCTCCCACGCTTTTAATGGTGACATCTTGATCTTGTAGTACTAACAGCTCAAAAAAACTAGTCGTCGCACCACCTGAAGTAAAACCTGTTTCAAATATTGCCCCTACAGCATTTTGACCTACACGCTGTAGCCCTTTTTGCAGGTCTGAAATCTGCAAATGGCTTGCACCATATGAACTTGGAATATCGACTAGTTTTGTTTTAGGATTGGTTAATTCAAATGTACCATTTGGATTTTTTTTAAAGTTCAGTAAATAACCTTTAACATAGCAACCATGACATGAGTTTACATCCGTTCCAATCGTTGGGATACTTTCTAGAAAGACAAAATAGCGGGGTTGATTTTGTACGTTCTGATACGTCAAGGTTGGATGCTGTTGTATGTAGCGTAATTGCTTTTCTCCATCAATATTTTGTTGCACAGCAATAAATGGAAATTTAAGTTCACTTGAGTTTGAGCCTCGATTGACTTGTCTTTGACCAAATAATGCAGGCAGTAATTCAGTGGCATTTAATGAGTTCAGAACAATACTGTTACTGTTATTTTCAGTTTTGGTCGACGTTACTATTTTTTGCTTGGGCGTAATGCCATTTGCACCTAAAAATGCTTCTTTAAAAGTGACTTTCTCACCATTTTGATTTAAAAATCCAAATTTTTTAGTTTCAGGAGGCTTTGTTGCACAAAGATTTCATAACTATATGATTTTAAAGGTTTTGATTATTTTTTGATCCAAAATTAAATTTATTTAAATCAGATGCTTACATATTTATGCAACAAAGCCGTCCTGAATTTAAACAGCAAGCGATTGATTATGCACTTTCAAACTCCCACGAACCTATAGCTGCAATCGCCCAGAAATTAGGTGTGGGTTATTCAACTTTAGACAAATGGATTCGTGAAGCCAATCCAGTAGGTTCAAGCAAACGTCAACTTTCACCAGAACAACAGCGGATCTTAGAATTAGAGAAAGAAGTCAAACAGCTCAGGGAAGCCAATGACATCTTAAAAAAAGCGCATGTGTACTTTCTGACAGATCATGCCAAGAAAAGTACACGGTAATTCAAGATCTGGATGTGAATGAAGTCACTGTATCTTCTGCCTGTCAATGCCTGGGTGTCAGCACTTCAGGCTATTATGCCTGGCGAAAACGCCAGGCCAATCCAGCGCAGAAATATAATGATTTAAAAGCCGTATATTGGCAGCATCATGCACGATTGGGTGCACCTTCATTGGTACATGACATGCATGATTTAGGTTACAGCATGAGCGAACGAACCGTTGGAAGAATGCTTAAAAAGCTTGGTTTACGTAGCAGGATTGCACGTAAATACAAGTATACGACTGATTCAAACCATCGTTTGCCTACAGCGCCTAACTTGTTGGATCGTCAATTTACGGTCAATGAACCCAATAAGATCTGGACAACGGATATTACCTATATCCGTACTAAGCAAGGTTGGCTGTATTTGTGTGTGATGCTGGATCTATTCAGCCGTCGTATTGTCGGTTGGCAAACCAGCCATCGAATAGACCGTCAATTGGTGTGTGATGCGTTTCATTATGCAATGGCTCGTCAGGGGTATCCAATGGGTGTCATGGTGCATTCGGACCAAGGCTCACAGTACTGTAGTCGTGATTTTAGGGCGCTATTATTGACGAATAACTGCGTTCAAAGTATGTCACGCAGGGGAAACTGTTGGGATAATGCAGTGACCGAAAGCTTCTTTCATACATTGAAAGGTCATGTGGTCCATGGCAGTGTGTTTGCCACTCGAAAAGAAGCGAATACAGTCTTGTTTGACTATATTGAGATTTATTACAATCGGGTCAGAAGGCATTCCGCAAACGGCTGGTTAAGCCCAGAAGCCTTTGAACAGAAATATTTTAAGAATTTAGAGGGATTTGTTGTCCACGATACTGTCTAGGATCATGTTATTGCACGCTGTACAGTGGTTCGCTTGATGAAGAAGCTAGGTATACAGGGTGTTTGGCGTGGGAAGAATAAACAAACCACCCGTAGCCGAGATGATCAAAAAAGAGCGGATGATTTAGTGAAACGTAATTTTACTGCTGATTATCCAAACCCTTGCGAAGCGATGCTTCTCA
Organism: Acinetobacter sp. YH01020; assembly: GCF_013420275.1. NCBI lineage: Bacteria > Pseudomonadati > Pseudomonadota > Gammaproteobacteria > Moraxellales > Moraxellaceae > Acinetobacter > Acinetobacter sp. YH01020. Next base: position 30 of record NZ_VOYN01000094.1, on the reverse strand, counting down.
GGTCGGTGACTTCACGTATATTCAAACTCA
>NZ_VOYN01000093.1:0-2928 GCF_013420275.1 Acinetobacter sp. YH01020 | reverse complement strand
GAAATTCATGCACGTGTAGCAGTCCTCAACAGATTTACGGAATTAGGTCGACCACTTACCCAAGTTACGCCTTAAATTTGGCTCAATTAGGGGGCTTTGTATTTCAAATCTTTGTGCAACAAAGCCGATGAAAATTGGTATTGTATAAATTATAAGTCTTTGTACAATCAGTCTGGAAATCTCCCTAAAAATAAAATTTATTAAAAATATTCATATAAGTCCTATTTCTTTTGCTAATTTCACTGCATTTATTCTACTTCTAACTGATAATTTTCTATATATGTTACGTATATGTGTATCGATTGTATGCCTTGAAAGTGATAACTCTCTACTAATTTCTTTATTAGTCAAGCCAATAGCTACCTGATTTAATATATGGATTTCTTTCGAACTTAGTTTTTCACAATTATCTTGTGTAGATATAAGATTCTCTATTTTATTATCTCTTAATTCAAATAAAATTTTGCCTGCAACGAATGGATCAATAGGTGAGCCTCCTAATGCTAGCGTGTTTAATGCCAATAAAAGTTCAACATCATCTCTTTCTTTTAACATATATCCTACTGCACCAGCTTTTATAGCCGATAAAACTATGTCACTATTTGACCATGCAGAAATCACCATACAAAGGGTATTTGGTAAATAGGTATTAACCCATTTAATCAAATCTTGACCATATCCATCAGGCAGGCCTAAATCCACTAATATTAAGGTTGGATGATAATTCTTCAATTCATTATAGGCATCTTTCAAACTTTTTGAAAATTTTATATTCTCGTGATTGACATTAAAACCTTCCAGTATTTTTAGTAATCTATATTGCATTGAAATACAATCTTCAACTATTAATATTTTATAAAAAACACCATTTTTTTGATCACCAATCATATTAAACCTCATCATTTGAATAAATTTAATATTAACTCCTCATGGGATTTAATATTTTTTGTATTATTAATTGACAAATTGCTTAAAAAACTATTTGCTTCCTCTCTATAAATTTCATAATTAGCATCATGATGTTCTATTACATCAATTAAAATTTCTGCACCAGAGTATGCATTAAAACCATCATATCTATATCCAACTGGCAATAAGGTAGAATTATGAATCAATGGATAGCCCCCATATAAAGCATCATAATATGCATAATTAAGACCATTTTCCCATTGATGTGCTACCACAACGTCAGTATATCTAGCCAAAAAGTCAGGCATTTGATATCTTCTTTCCACAGTCATAATGTTTTTTTTAACAATATCAGTTCTGCCAATAAAATTATGAAATGCTTTTTGATCTTTCTTATCAAATGTATTGCACATATATATATGTTTTATTAAATCAGGATTTTTCCTATAAGCCTGCTCACATATTAATATAGGAATGTAGCTGGTTTTTAATATATTTATATTAGCTTCAAAAGAAGCTATACGCTTAGTTTTACTTCCAGGTTGATAACCAAAAATAATTTTTTGTTTTTTTAGTTTTTCTATAATCTTATCTGAAAAAATAGGTTCCCATATATGAGGCAAAATATAAACAGGAGCTCTCCCCACTATAGAAAAATATGAAAAACATGTATTCTCATGTTGTGGCAATGTCCATATCGCATCATAATTACAGCCATTAAAGTATCTACCAGGTTCTTTATTAAATACAAAAGACTCCATTTCCATTATAAAATCATTACCCATCCTATAACTTACCACTTTTCCACCATTATTATGAACTAATTCACAATGAATTGGTTCTATCATTACTGTTCCTTCTATTAATAAATCCAACTTATCAACAACATCATTTAATGATTCAATTTTTATTTCTAAATCATCTATCATCAATCCCTTAGGAGGTGTCGTTCTATTACCCAAGAAAACCAAACTAACATTTTCTACAATTGATAGTTTTTTTAATAAAAGATATAAAAAAATAATATTTTGTACAGCACCATTTGCCCAAATGTCAGAACATTGGTCATCTAAATAAAAGCTAATACCTACGTATAACTTCTTTGATAGCATTTTTTATACTCTCTTTAAAATTAAAAACCTACCTTTATTAAAAAGGTAGGCATATTATCAATTTATTTGATTTACCATGTAAATGACATACCAGCACCTACAGCAGCTGTTCTAGAATCTCCAAATCCATTGGATAATGAACTTTTAACACTTACTCCATTATTGAAATAATGGCTTGCACCAATAGCTATTGCTGATTTGCTATCATAGTGTCCAAGTCCTAAACCAAAACTTGTAGCACCTTTATAAGCTGGAGTAGGAATATTGACCATTGCAGCAATTCCTGCAATCCCTCGTGCAGCTCTATCGCGATTCTCATCTATTTGCTTAGAATTATAATCAACACGGGCTGCTAGGTTTTTGAAGGTTGAACTGTTACTTATAGTTGAATCTATATTATCAACAATATATTGTGCTGCAGCGGCAGAACTTGCTGATGCTGTTGCATAAGTTAAAGAATCTACAGCAGAACTTGCTGATGCTGTAGCGGACATAGCAGATAACTCTGCATCTTGATTTGCTCTTACAGCTGATGATTCTGCTAGTAATGCTGAATTCTGAGAGGATGTAGCAGAGCTAAGAGCAGCATTAGCACTTGTACTTGCTACAATAGCTGATTGTCCTGCCTCTAGTGATGATACTAGCGACTGATTGGCAGAACTAGCTGCTAAATTTGCTGAATTTGAAGCATTAACAGCAGAGCTTGCAGATGCATCAGCAGATCCGGCCGCACTCAATGCTGAACTTGCAGAACTGTAAGCTGAATTTTGTGAACTAGCTGCAGAACTTGCTGATGCTGTAGCAGCAGTAGATGCGCTGTTAGCTTGTGCCGTAGCAACAAGTGAAGAATTAGCTGATTCTATTGCTGAATTCTGAGAGGATGTAGCAGAGCTAAGAGCAGCATTAG
>NZ_VOYN01000092.1:0-4999 GCF_013420275.1 Acinetobacter sp. YH01020 | reverse complement strand
ATAAAGAGTTCCTGTACCGCCATACTGTCAGCGCAGTGCGGTATCGAAAGGTGCAATCTCTAAGATTGCATGGGTCGCAAAGATTCCCCCACCATAGCTCTTAGCTTGGTGGTGGGAGTATGTCAATGGCCTGGTGATACATCAATGCAGGCTGATAAAGGGCTTTGCTATCGTATATACGATGCTTGTTGATTAAATTGGCAACAATAATGGCGCGAGAAATCTGTCAATTTAGCGCAAGAAAATGAGCTAAAACCGCAACTTTAAGCAATGTTGTTTAGTACAATAAAGTGTACATAACAAATGAAATACATGTGTATTGTACAAAATACTGTACTAAATGATGTTTAGTAAAAATTGCGCATTAAAGAGGATTCTATTCTATGCGCCGTGAATTTTTATGCGGATTCTAGTGAGAAGGGTCATCAAGATCAATTTTAACCTTATCAATAATTTCAGCTGCTTCTTCGCTAAAGTCGTCAGATGATTCAAGCCATTCACATTCAGTGCATTTAATACCTTGGCGTTCCGTTCGTTCGGGTTCTGATTTGCTTATACGAGTTTTAATTTCACCAGTCTTGGGGTGGATTTTTCTTGAATACTCGGTCGCCATCTCAAACCAAATGGCTAGTTGCCCCTGACATTTAGGGCAAACTAATTTTTCAGCTACTTCCATCTCTTATGAACCTTTTTTGTTTATGGGAGTGACCTATTGGTTGAGGTCACGTAGTTTTAACAGCTGAGTACGAAGGTGGGTTGCATCTGCCATAAGAAAATTAAGGCAAGATTGATGACCACCTTTTGATAAGACGTTGGGTAGGTTGTGACTCGCATCTGCAATGTTTGAAATTAAATCTAATTTTTGTTTATCGGTAAGCGTTCTGAAGGCTGGACCAGCTAGATGACGGATCGTGACAAAGCTTTCACCAAGTAAGCGCAACACTTCAATATCTTCGCTATGCAGCTCAATTATTCCTTGTTTGCAGGTGTACTATTTTGGGTGTCGTTATGATTTGAATCGTGCGGTTTCATGCAAGTACATCAATGCGATATTTATCATTTAAAATAACACTTATTATCCTAAAATACAAAATTCGTTTAGTACACAAAATGGTACTAATGTGCTAAAATATGCTCGTTAGGTACAAAAAATGGTATTAAACAATGAGCTTTAGATCTACAAGTTCAAGCCATGCAAAAGCTTTAGAAATTGGTGAGCGTATCAAGCAGGCTCGGCTTAATAAAGATTTAACTCAAGTTGAGATATCTGAGATATCCGGCTTAGAGAGACGTGTAATTATTAATGCTGAGAAAGGGAAAGTCACACTGGAAAATTTGATCGCATATTTGGATGCTCTAAACATGAGGGACCAGATAGATCTGTTTTTACCGCCCCAACCAATATCGCCAATTCAACTCCATAAGTTGCAAGGTAAAGAGCGTAAAAAGGCTTCGGGTGAACATAAGGCTAACTCGAACAACAAGAAAATATTAACTGCGAATAAGGATGATTTGGGATGGTGAGAGATACAGTTAGCGTTGAATATCTTGGTATGGATGTTGGGGTGATGGCGTATACAGAGGGGCAGCCAAGTGCCTTTGAATACTCTAAGACATTTCTAGACAGTGGTATCGAGCTTTCTCCGCTGTTTATGCCTTTGGGTGAGGGTGTTTATTCATTCCCAACATTAAACCCTGAGACATTTAAGGGGTTGGCAGGCTTATTTGCTGACTCGCTGCCTGATGACTTCGGTAATCGAATTTTAAATGCGTGGACAGCACGTAACGGTCGATCTCCTGACTCTATCACCCCATTAGAACGCCTGAAATATACAGGTAAGCGTGGTATGGGTGCACTGGAATATCACCCTGTAAAAGCCATGACAGGCTTTAATGCATCTCAACAAGTCGAAATTCTTGAATTGATTAAAATAGCTCAAGATGTATTGGATACTCGTTCATCTTTAGAGGTTGATCTTAAGAATGATGGTGCAGAAGACAAGGATGCTATGCTTGCGCTTCTATCCGTAGGTACAAGTGCAGGTGGCGCACGCCCTAAAGCAGTACTTGCATTTAATGAGGATTACAGCCAAGTCCGTTCAGGTCAAACAGATGTTCCAGATGGCTTTACGCACTACTTGATGAAGTTTGATGGTGTGAGTGAGCATAACGTCAATAAAGAAACTTTTGGTGATCCTATGGGCTACGGCGCAATGGAGTATGTTTATCATCAAATGGCCGTAAAATGCGGTATTGAAATGATGCCATGTAAGTTGCTGCAAGAGGGTGATCGTCAACATTTCATCACGCAGCGTTTTGATCGCGTGGGTAATGAGAAGATTCATATTCAATCCCTGAATGGATTGGCGCATGTGGATTATAAAAAGCCGGGGTCTTTCTCTTACGAAGAAATATTTAACGTGAACCGTCATTTGCGTTTGACTGCAGCCGAGGCAGAACAGTTGTTTAGACGCATGGTATTCAACGTGGTATCTCGTAACCACGATGACCACTCAAAGAACTTTGGCTACATGCTTGTAGATAATCAATGGAAATTGGCACCAGCTTATGACTTGGCATATAGCTATAAGCCGAACTCTTTTTGGGTAGATCAACATTGGATGACTCTTAACGGAAAACGTGACAATTTTGAAATGGCTGATTTCCTGTCATTCGAGAAGTTAAGTCCAATCTTTAGTGAACAGCGGATTCGTCAGATCTTGGAAGAAGTTATTGAGGCGGTTTCAAGTTGGACATCTCTCGCCGTGCAATCAAATGTGCCAAAGGTGCTGATTGAGCGCGTTGAGCAAAACCTACGCTTGAAATTCTAATTTATCTTTATTACCAAATGAGCTGCTTTCGGGTGGCTTTTTTTTATATATTCACGTGGGCCTAGATCGATAGGTTTGGACTCGCGTTTATACCAAGGCTGAAAAGAATAAAAAAAGGCAGATGATTAACTGCCTTTCTTTATTTCATAAACGTAAGCGTCCGCTGAACACACCTTATGAATTCATCCTATAAGCCTTAATTTAGTCCCCACTTAGAAACAAGTGGGGACTTAAATTTATGACTACAAATCATCAGACATCCATCGCATCTCTTGCGAAAAAACGAAGAACATACAGTGCTGAATTTAAACAGCAGATCGTTCAGGCTTGTAAAGCACCGGACGTTTCAATTGCTTCAGTCGCTTTGCAACATGGATTGAATACAAATCTTGTATCCAAATGGATTCGCTTAATTGATGCTAAGCCAGGGAGTGATCGCTCACCACTACCGAATAAACCTGCATTTATTGCCTTATCTTGCTCTGCACCATTAGATCCTACTCCTACTGACATGTTAAAAGTTCAAATTACTTTACCCCACTCAAAAGCAGAAATTGGCTTGAAATGGCAAGTATCAGAAATATCTGCTTTAGCAGAATTACTCAAGGCACTTGAAACATGATCCGCATTGATGAAATCTGGTTGTCTACTCAGCCCATGGACATGCGTGCAGGAATGGATACTGCCATGGCTCAGGTGGTGAGAGCCTTTGGCTACATCAAACCGCATTGTGCTTACCTGTTCTGTAATAAACGTGGCCATCGCATGAAAGTGCTGGTACATGATGGACTGGGCATCTGGCTGTGTGCCCGGCGGCTGGAACAGGGAAAATTCCACTGGGCTCAAGTTCACCAAGGTGAAACCGTGGCCCTCAACCCGGAACAGTTACAGGCACTGATCCAGGTTTGCCCTGGCAGCGCATTGGACGACAGCAGGTGGTCACGATGCTCTAAACCAAGCTCGGCTATTCTGCTATTCTCCAAACGTTCTATTTCCTCTGCGTCATGACCTCAGGCATACTGCGGTCATGAATACGCTGCCTGACTTAAGCCAACTGACCCATGAACAACTGCTGGAATTTACCCGGCAGTTGGCGATGCAGCATCAGTCTCTGGCACAATCAAATCAAGAATTAGAAAAATCAAACCAGCAATTGGATGCCAAAGTTCAGCATCTTTCTATTCTCAATCAAAAATACGAGCATGAACTCGCACTATTTAAACAGCACAAATTCGGCAGTAAAAACGAACATCTCACTGCAAAACAAATCCACCTGTGGGATGAAGCGGTTGAAGAAGATATTGCCGCGGTTGATCTGGAACTGGAACGGCTAAATGCAGATAAAACCGATGCAGTGACACACAAAGCCAAAACCAATAAACCTAAACGTCGACCACTGCCAGATCATCTACACACCATCCGTATTGAGCATGAACCTGCATCAACCCAATGTGCTTGTGGCTGCCAACTCCGTCGTATCGGCGAAGATGCCAGTGAAAAACTGCATTTCAGACCGGCACAGTTCTATAAGGAGCAGCATGTGCGTGGCAAATGGGTCTGTGATCAGTGCGACACTCTGACTCAGCAAGCGATGCCCGCCTATGTGATTGATAAAGGCATTGCTTCACCTGAACTGCTCAGCCATGTGCTGGTATCGAAGTATGCCGATCATTTACCGCTGTACCGTCAACGTCTGATCTATCAGCGGGCGGGAATCGAACTTTCTAGATCAACTTTATCTGACTGGATAGGTCGCTGCGGTGTAGAACTGGAACCTCTGGCCAATGCCTTAAAAGAGGTGGTACTACAACAGCAGGTGCTGCATGCAGATGAAACACCGGTCACCATCATGCGGATGGGTGAGAATGATAAAAAACCGAAGAAAGGTTATGTCTGGGCCTATGCCACTACACAGTACAATCCAGTTCAGGCGGTGATCTATGACTTTCAGGATAGTCGTTCAGGCCAGCATGCTGCAGAGTTCTTGAAAGGCTGGCAGGGTTATCTAGTCTGTGATGATTACAGTGGTTATAAAGCACGCTTTAACTAAATGTGCGGAATTCTCCATCTATAATCTGTGATTTAGATGGAGATGGATAGCACGCCTTTTCAGTCGGGTCTCTCTTGGTTTTGGATGTATTCTCGAATTACATCAATTGTCGCTCCAC
>NZ_VOYN01000091.1:0-5206 GCF_013420275.1 Acinetobacter sp. YH01020 | reverse complement strand
GTTCCATTTTAGAGATTTGTTTAAGATAAGATATAACTCATTGAGATGTGTCATAGTATTCGTCGTTAGAAAACAATTATTGTGACATTATTTCAATGAGTTATCTATTTTTGTCGTGTACAGAGAATTTTTGTACAAGTGCAATGGTCATCATGCGGTGACGATCAGGTAAATGAATGACATGAAAAGCTATCAGATAAAATCAAATAAAACAAAACTGTAATTTTCACTGTAGCTGCATTGATATTGCTAAAGTCCCCGTGATTTTACTGTCTAATTTTAGTATCCTATCTTATTCATTTCTCATCGTCTCGGATTATGTCAGTCGAAAATGCACCTCTCCAAGGGATTACGCTTTACAGTCATGCGGATGACTTTCGCTCACACTGGATACGCTATGTACTTGCAGAGAAGCAAATCAAACATAATTTAATTATTGCTGATGATGAAGACGAAGATCTTGCGAGTTTAAATCCCTACAATCAACTTCCGATGATGATTGAAAATGGCCTAAAACTCTATAACAGCAGTATTATTGCCGAATATTTGGATGACCGATATCGTCAAAATAAACTGTATGCAGATGCACCCATGCCTCGTGCAGAGCAACGTCAATATGTATGGCGCTTCGAACAAGATTGGTTAAGACTTGCCGATATTATGCTTCGTCATCCCGATACCCTCGATGAAAAAGCCAAGCAAAAAGCACAAAAACAATTACGTGATACACTCATTTCACTAACCCCCTTGTTTCAGCATTATCCTTATTTTATGTCTGAACAATTTAGCATGTTAGACTGTATGCTCGCACCTGTATTTCTGCGCCTAAAAGCCATGGGGATTGAGCTTCCCAAACAGCAATGCCGCCCTATATTTCTCTATTGCCAACGCATCTTTAGCCGTCCTGCATTTATCAAATCGATGACATTGCAGGAAAAAAATCGCTATAGCGAGCTTTTAGCAAAAAATTAATTTCCCGTAAATATTCGAGTAAGCATTATGTCTGAACAAGAACTACAACTCACTCCAACGCGTCCATACTTAACACGGGCACTTTATGAATGGATTTGTGACAATCAACTTACACCGTACCTACTTGTCGATGCGACACAGAATGGTACGATGGTGCCAGTTCAATATATCCAAGATGGCCAAATTGTCCTGAATATCGCACCTCATGCAACGCATGCGCTACACATGAGCAATGAGACGATTACTTTCTCTGCACGCTTTGGTGGCGTTTCGCAAAACCTCTATATCCCCTTTTCTGCTGTTCTAGGTATCTATGCACGTGAAAATGGTCAAGGCATGTTCTTCGATCCTCAAGAATATGAAGGTATTCAGAATGATCAAAATGCTTTAAAATCAAACGACCAAGAACAACAAGAGCAGCCGAAGAAAAAACCAGGTTTAAGGTTGCTCGATTAAAGAATAAGGAAGCGAATAATGGCTTTTGATTTAGTACAATATTTTGTCGAACAAATAGAATCTCAAAAGCCTACGCTTTTAAGTCATTTAAATCGTGAAGAAAAACGTCAACATATACGTGAAATTAATGCATTAACTTTAGGTGAATTGATTCATCAGCTCCGCAATAATACTCAAAAGGTTTATCAAGAAATTACTCATCCTGATGAACTCTATATTCAAGAAGTTTCACGCCATCTGACCACCAATCCATCGAATGCATCAATATTAGAACGCTCTGAACTTGAACACCTAACAACTGAAATTTTTCATTTACAATTAAATGAATTAAAGCAACTTCATGATACCGGCTCACACTCACCACAAAGCATTCAAGAATTACTCAATGGACAAATTGAACACCTTTCTGGTCAAGCGGATGATTGGGTTTGGTCAACAAACAACCTAACAGAGCTTCTTGGTTCTAAACCAAATCTGCAAGAAGAGATATCATTAGAAGCATCAATGAAGGAGTTCAATCAAATGGTTAATCAACAACATACTCAAGAAGATGTGACAACTGAAGTACAAGTGCCAACTTGGTCAAAAATTGTAGAGCCTATTGTTGCAGTGGTGATTTTATGGATTTTGGCATCTGCAGCTTGTAATATTTTTTCTTAAGTAGCTTCATTTGTCTAAATCAATGACCTGCTTCTTAAGCAGGTTTTTTTAAATTGAATATTCTAAATTACACGCCTTTAGATCACTTTTTGTTTTCTTTATGTAAATCGGTCAGCTTTATTCTGCAAAAATTGGGTTTTGTCACACCATTTACAAAATATTACATTTGAATTTTTGGTAAAATTTATATCAAAAATGAAGTCCGAATACACATAAAAAAATATATACAGTAAATTAAATCACATTTTTTAAATCCAAAAACTTAACGCTATATTTAGAAAATATTATCCTTTTAAAGCAAAAAATTAATTTTATTGCAATGCCCCTTACGCTTCCTATAATTAAATTATGTAGTTAAAAACGCTAGTTTAATTACCTAAATATCTACAAATAATAATCATGTATAACCTAAAAGAGGGGCATAAAAATGGCTAAAGTTTCATTAGAATCACTCACAACAATCGACGGTTTTTATGCAGCGGCACTGGTAGACGGTGAAAGTGGCCTAGCTATGGCGACACAAGGCGGTGGAGATATTGATTTAGAATTAGCAGCTGCTGGAAATACTGAAGTGGTTCGCTCCAAAAGACGTGTTGCTCAGTCACTCAATTTAGATGATCACATTGTCGATATTTTAATTACCTTAGGAAAGCAGTATCACTTAATTCGTCCACTGGAAAATAATGAATCCGTATTCTTATATTTAGTACTTGATCGTGCCAAAGCAAACCTAGCCATGGCTCGACACGAATTAAAAACTTATGAAAAAAATTTAGATTTTGCTTAATTTCACCCAACCCTCTTATGCCAATAAGAGGGTTTTTTATTCCCAAAATGTTTTACAGATTTGAATAAAATTAGTCGAGGAACACCATGAATAAGCAATATATCAATATCGGCATTGCTGGATTAAGTATTCATGATTCAGATCAACTCAAACATCAGCTTTACGCAATTTTTCCACAGCACTTTAATATCCAATGGAAAAGTGCATCTGATGTGAATCTCGATTGCTTATTTATTCATGAGCGTTTTTTTGACACCGAAGGAATTCAAAAAATATTAACACGCCGCGCTTTACCTTGGCTCAAGATCTCGAAAGACAACCAACAATCAGGGCGCGTCAGAAACAATACGCTGTTCCTACCCGTGGATGATAATCAAGAGCTCAATCAATGGATTGATAAACATCTCGTCAGCCATAATGGCCTTAATGAATCCATAGAGCATGCACAAAAATGTCAAACTCAAAGTTTTAGCGATTTTAATTTGGAAGATGATTACTTCAAAAAAATGTATGCAGAAGATAACCATGAAAAATTACACCTATATGATGATCTAGGTACAATAGCGGTAATCGATACCGCGCAAAATATAGCTTGGCTCAACCTCGAGCGTCAACTTCAACACACAGATGCTAGTTTTAAATATGATTTCGCATCAATTGAAGATATGACCCATGTAAGTCGAAAGCACCCCGTCATCCTTCAAGACTGGATATGGAATCTATTTTGGCAAACTCCGAATTTTTACCAAACAGTTCCTGAAGATGGTCATTTTCGAATTTTAAGCTGGCCAAAACCTGCTGAACATTTATCTCATAAACAAATTTTTCAACTTTCTGCATGTTTTATCCAGGGCGCAAAGATATCAGCGATCGCAGAACAATATGATATACCCCTCAGCACCGTTCGACAGTTCATTGCTGCAAATATGGCATCACTGAATATTAAAAAAATAAATCTTTGGGATAAACATTACACGCCACCTGAAACACATGAACCAACAGAAGAAAAGAACTTTGTGCAAAACTTCTTTCGTAAATTACGCCGTAAATTTGGATTTTAGAATAGGACATCAAACATGATTCTTCAGCAATATAAAATTGTCTTTGCTGGTTCTATGGGTGCTGGAAAAACTGAAGCGATCCGTTCACTTTCTGATATCCCAATTCTACTGACCGAGGCGTTTAATACAGATCAAACCAGCCATCAAAAACTTGAAACCACAGTAGGTATCGACTACGGAGAAGTGACCTTAGAAGATGGTTTAAAAATAGGTTTATATGGTACCCCTGGACAAAGTCGTTTTGATTTTATTTGGCCTGTGATTTGTCAAGGCGCAATCGGGACGATTATTCTAATTGATCATAATGTTAATGACCCCTTAAGTGAACTCGAAAGCTACTTAGAAACCTTCCAAAACTATACAGATAACATAGCCATTGGAATTACCCATACAGATGAAATCACCAGTTCGACAAATACCGCTATCTATAAGGATTGGTTAATTAGTCAGGACTTATATTCGCCCCTATTCTTTATCGACTGTCGCAAAAAATCTGACGTTTTACTGCTTCTTGAAGCTTTAATTACCTCAATCGAAGTAAATCACTATATCACTGCATAAGGAGCAAAACATGTTTAATGTCACAAAACGCACCGCTTCGAATGAGTTAATACAACATGCCCGTGAACAAATAAATAATATTATTAACAATGCACGAGGCGTTCATTTCATCATGGTGTGTTCAACAGATGGATTTGAGCTAACGAGTGTTTACAAACGTGGGCAATATAACAATAGCAAGTTAGCTGCGGTTAGCAGCTCTATCCTGGCAATGGTGTCAGCATTTATCAAAGAAATTCATTTGGTCGGTTGTCAAAATATAACCTTAGATGCCGAAAATGGAAAAGCGATACTTGCATCAGTCTCTGCTCAAAATCACCCCATGATTATTGTGGCACTAACAGACAAAGATATTTTATTAGGCCAAGTCTTATATATGCTTAAAGCTGCAACGCAATCAATTATTTCAGCGGATCAATAACCCTGATAGAAATATTGAGGGCATCTTACTATATATTTGAGTGAGAAATATTCATATATTATCCACTTACAACATATTCATTTTCATATTTTATGCTTTTTTCATTTCTCTTATTTTTTCTTATTTTCCTTTTTCCGCACACATAAAAAAACACCCCCTGCACTAGTCAGGGGGTGTTTCGAATAATGAGCTGGCGATGACTTACTCTCACATGGGTAACCCCACACTACCATCAGCGCTAAGAGGTTTCACTTCTGAGTTCGGGAAGGGATCAGGTGGTTCACTCTT